>JAACED010000127.1 GCA_011682695.1 Gammaproteobacteria bacterium | reverse complement strand
GCCTCTTGTTCTTGCGAGGCGGTGGACGCCGTAGACCCTCCTCTTTCCATAGACGACGGAGCTTCTTGTGATTGACGCAGTACCCCTCACGGCGCACCACGATATGGGCCTTGCGCCATCCCATGCGGGGATGCTTCCGAGCAAACCGGCGCAGCCTCGAACGCAGCTTCGCGTCAGCTGGCGGTTCCGGCCGTCGTTGCGTCGAGCGGTGCTGCCCGACGACTCTACAGGCTCGTCTCTGGGATACCCCGAAGCGCACCTGCAGCACCGTGACGGCACGGCGGCGGCGATCCGGGGTCACCATTTTCCCTCAGCCAACTCCTTCAACATCGCCTTGTCCAACTCAGCCTCCGCAAGAAGCTTCTTCAACCGGGCGTTCTCTGAGGTTCCCCCCGATGACCGGTCACCTCGATTAGGAGGTAATCATGTCAGTTATGGAAATGGAACAACAACCACCGGTGAGAGTCCGGCGGTCGTTTGCCGAGGAGTTCAAACGGGACGCTGTGTCTTTGGTGCTTGATGAGGGCCGCCGGATTGTTGATGTTGCGTCGAGTTTGGGAATCGGTGACGGCACGCTGGGTAACTGGGTCCGCCAGGCCCGAACCGATCGCGGTGAGCGCGAGGGTCTCACAACGTCAGAAAAGGCGGAGCTGGCTCAGCTCCGACGCGAGGTCACCCGTCTACGGATGGAACGAGATCTACTCAAACGAGCAACGGCCTTCTGGGTGAAGGAGTCGGGGCAGTGACCCGCTACAAGTGGGTTGTTGACCGGAAGGCCGAAGGGTTCCCGATCACGATGGCATGTAAAGCAGCTGACGTGTCACGCCAGGCGTTCTACGACTGGCAGACCCAGATGGCTGCAGGACCGACAGTTGCCCAGCTCGGTGAGGCTGCTGTCGTCGACGAGATACGTGTCATTGTCAAGGATTTCGATGGGACGTACGGTGAACCGAGGATGACCGTCGAGCTCGCGAACCGTGGCCATCACGTCAACGCGAAACGGGTAGCCCGGCTGATGCGTGCCCATGGGATTGTTGGGGTTCACAAACCAACGAAGGTGTGTACCACCATCCCGGCAGAGGACTATCCACCAATACCTGACCTGATCGGTCGCCGGTTCGCTCCCGGTGCACCCGATGTTGGGTGGGTATCAGACATCACGTACATCCGTACCGGGCACGGCTGGCTGTATCTCGCCACCGTGATCGATCTGGGATCACGCCGGCTCGTGGGGTATCACCGAACTCATCTCAGACGCCCTCAAGATGGCAGTAGCGCTTCGTGGCGGAGTCACTGAGGGGACCATCTTCCATTCTGACCGGGGATCCCAGGGCGGATTCAACTGGTCGTTGCAACACCTTGATCGTGGAGGTGTTGATGGGCAGGCCAGCGGGTTGGATGACAGAGTTGACGGGCAGGTCACCAATGAAGTCACCGGGGGCGCCGGCACTTCGGAGGGAAGTCGAGCGCGAGTTCTGGTGTGAGGTCGCCAAGGGGGTCACGAGCGGGGAGGCCGCTGCGGCAGTCGGTGTGTCGGAGGCGGCGGGCAGCCGGTGGTTCCGCCAAGGTGGCGGGATGCCAACTATTGATCTTGCTCCACTCTCTGGCCGCTACCTCTCGTTCTATGAGCGGGAGGAGATTGCTCTGCTGCGAACTCGAGGTGTTGGGGTGCGGGCGATCGCCCATAAGCTCGGTCGATCACCGTCGACGATCTCTCGGGAGCTGCGCCGTAACGCTGCGACTCGGGGCGGCAAGCTCGTGTATCGGGCGTCAGTTGCCCAGTGGAAGGCAGATCTGGTTGCTCGCCGGCCGAAGACTCCAAAGCTTGTCGCCAACGACCGGCTGCATGACTATGTGCAGGAACGCCTCGCAGGCGAGGTTCGCTACCCGGACGGGAGCCCGGTCACCGGTCCTGAGGTGGGGCCGTGGAAGGGTCGGAACAAGCCGCATCGAGGCGACCGCCGCTGGGTCCAGGGGTGGAGTCCGGAACAGATCTCGAGGCGGCTGCGCATCGACTTCCCCGACGATTCGTCGATGCGAATCAGTCACGAGGCTATCTACCAGGCGCTCTACATCGAAGGACGCGGCGCTCTGAAACGTGAACTCGTCGCCTGCTTGCGCACCGGGCGGGCGCTACGGGTTCCACGAGCCAGATCGAAGAGGACAGCGTGGGCTCACGTCACCCCCGAAGTGATGATCTCGCAACGCCCCGAAGAGGTCGACGACCGCACCGTGCCGGGTCATTGGGAAGGCGATCTGATCATCGGACTCAAACGCTCGGCAATCGCAACGCTGGTCGAACGAACCAGCCGGTTCACGATGCTGATCCACCTGCCACGTGAGGACGGTTACGGCGTCATCCCTCGAACAAAGAACGGACCGGCTCTCGCCGGCTACGGAGCCGTGACGATGAAGAACGCCCTCGCATCCACGATGACGACACTGCCCGAACAGTTGCGCCGGTCGTTGACCTGGGACCGAGGCAAGGAACTGTCCCAACATGCAGCGTTCACGATCGAGACCGGCATCCCGGTCTACATCTGCGATCCCCAGTCACCCTGGCAGCGGGGCACCAACGAGAACACCAACGGACTACTGCGCCAGTACTTTCCCAAAGGAACCGACCTGTCTCGATGGTCCGCCGACGAGATCGAAGCCGTCGCCTACACCCTCAACACCCGGCCACGCAAGACCCTCGGATGGCGCACACCCGCCGAAGTCTTCAACGAACACCTACGCTCTCTAGAACAAGCCAGTGTTGCGACCACCAGTTGAACCCGGTCAGTACATGTCAGGCGACTTCCAACGGCTCGTCGGCGAGTACGGGATGCAACAGTCCGTAGGCCGCACCGGGGTGTGTTGGGACAACTCAGTCG
>JAACED010000126.1 GCA_011682695.1 Gammaproteobacteria bacterium | reverse complement strand
TGATCTGGACGTCCCGCTCGTCCTTCCTGTCGATGTCGATGTCCTCGGCGGAGCCCTTTCCGGTGATCTCAGCTCTGATCCCGGCCCAGATGCCGGTCCCGATCCCCGTGAGGATCGAACCGACTATCGTGAGGACGATCGACGCACCGATGGCTATGAGCAACGAACGCTGGTAGGCGATCTCAGTGACGGGCGCTTCTCCAAGCTGACCCAGGGTGACTGTGAAGTAGACTGCGGGAACGGCAGCTGCGACAGCCGCGCCCACCCAGGTGATCTTTTCCTCCCACGACATTGCGTCCTCCTTGATGTCAGGAATGTTTGACATGACTGACTGTAAAGCGCTTCAGACACCATGTCAAGTATTTTTTACTACGTTGGAATCAGATTCCGGCGGCTGCTCCGGAATGAACTCCGTAGAGTCCCTATTGGCCAATCCCGCTGGATACCTCACCTCATCTCCGCGATACTCGAGACATGATCTCAACTCCCACCGACCACAGCTCCCTCATCACCGGCTTCCTCCCCTCGGAACATGGTTTCTCCTTCGGCAACGTATGGGAGGACAAGCCCTGGCGTATCCGAGTAGGCGAACGCGAGTATGCGATCGGTCTGCGAGGAAGGTGCGGTGGGATGGTCTTCGCGGCGCTGGACTATCACCGGGCAGGCGTATCGGCCGCTGGGCTGGCAGAAAAGCGCCCGACCGCGGGCACTCCGCTGGCGCGCTACACGATGTGGCGCCAACTCGAGAGCCTCAGCCTTTACGGCGGGGTGAACATGCTGCGGTTCGCCAGGTGGACGTATCGACCCACCGGCACATGGATAGGAGCTGCGACCGCCACGCGACGCGAGGAGTTGGGCAACGTCTTGGTCTCGATGGTCGCTGGCCGCCCAGTGCCCCTGGGTCTCGTTCCGGCCGAGCGCTTCAAGGGGCTGGGGCTGAACCACCAGGTGGTCGCCTATGGGGTGGATCGTGATGAGGCGGGAATCTCCATCCGCATCTACGACCCGAACCATCCGTTGCGCGACGACGTGACGCTCGAACTGTCCTGGGACGGCACTGAACCGATTGCCGAGAAGGTCGGCGGCAAGGTCAGGCACCAGTGGCGTGCGCTGTTCGTCGAGACCTATCGGCCAAAGGTGCCGCCCGGGATCGAGCCGCCCGGGAACGAATCAGCGCTCGGCGAGTGACCTCTACTCGAGGACCACGACCATCGTCGCGCTCGTGACGCCGTCTGCCTCAGGCACAGTGGATATGCTGACGCTCTGACCTTCCGCAAGAGTCGCGGACTCGACACCTTCGGCGTATGCCACTACCGTGTCGGAACTCGTGTAGACCGTCACCGAGCCCCCGTCGACAAGAGCGACCGTGATCGTGTCGGAAGCCACTTCGATGACCTCGCCTTCGAGCATCCCACCCCGCATCCCACGACCCGGTGCACCTGGTTCGACTCCCGGTGGCACCGCTTCGCCGAACTGCTCCTGCATGAACGCGTCGCGTTCCTCGGGCGTCATTGCCTGGACCTTGGCCCGGTCCTCCTCCGAAAGCCTTCCCAGACCGCCGCCTAGTCCCGGCTCTCCGGTGACCGCAACCGAGCCACCATCATCTTCGAGAGCGCCGGAGGCGTACCATCCTGCCCCGAACGCTGCCAGTGCCACCACCAGTACGATCGCTATCACTGCAGGTGTCTTCATCTCGAGCCTCCAAGTCCCGGCGGTCCTACCCGCCACACACTGTCCACTACTGGTATCTCAACGCTTCCATCGGGCTCATCTTCGCGGCCCGACGTGCGGGGTAGTATCCGAACACCACGCCGATCAACGGCGCTTACGCTGGCGGCTAGTACGATCGCATCGATCGTGACGATCGCGTCTATCCCTAGAAGGCTTCCGCCGAAAACGCCGATCCCCCAACCCGTGAGTATGCCGAGCGCTCCGCCTATGAGCGTGAGGAGCACGGATTCGACGAGGAACTGGGCGGAGATCGCCGAATCGGTGGCGCCGATCGCCTTGCGAAGGCCGATCTCGCGTGTCCGCTCGGTCACGGTGGTGAGCATCATGTTCATGATCCCGATGCCGCCCACCAGTAGCGAGATCCCGGCGACTGCCGCCAGCAGTGCGGTGAAGATGCCGGTTATCTCGGTCACGCTATCGAGGATGTCGGCCATGTTCATGATGCGGAAGTCGGCGGCCTCCTCGGTTGCGATACCGTGGCGCGTGAGCAACTCTGCGGTCACGGCGTCTTCGGCAGGGGTCATCTGCTCCTCGTCGATCACCTCGACCGAGATCGAGGAGACGTACTCACTGCCGGCGATGTAGCGCTGGTGCGTCGAGAGTGGGACGAACGCCGAGCCGTCCACGTTCGTGAAGCCGGAGCTGCCCTTCTCGTCGAGGACGCCGACGATGGTGAGCAGCATGTTGCCGGCTCGTACCCGCTGTCCGACAGGGTCCACTCCCTCGCCATAGAGGTCCTCGGCAGTCTGGGCGCCGAGGACGATCACCTTCGAGTACGCGCTGTCGTCGCGCTCGGTGATGAACTGTCCCGAGACCGTCTCCAGCCCGTTGACCTCCCCATACGCTTCTGTCACACCGATCAGCTGGGCGTTGACGTTCTCATCGTCGGCGACGATCTGGCTGAATCCGGAGGACTGTGGGGCTGTTGCTACCACGAGCGGAAGTGCCTCGAG
>JAACED010000125.1 GCA_011682695.1 Gammaproteobacteria bacterium | reverse complement strand
TCTCTTCAGATGTTCGCTACTCCGTGCGCAAGGTCCTTCGAGACCTGGAGCACTGACGCCTCAGCTGCATTCTCGCTAGAACCCGTTAGAAGATGTCAAGTCTCGGTACCCGCGTGACAGTCTGGCTTCGGTACCTCCACGACACAGCCCCGCGAGTTAGGAAGCGGCGTTGATCCGGTCGGGTTTGCCTGCGGGGTTGGCGAAAGCTCCGTGAGCCTTGGCCGGGTCGTGTTTGACCGCATGGACTCGGAGCAGCTTCCCGTTCTGTGAGATCTCGACGGTGTCACCTACCACTCTCACTTCGACTTGCTGGCGGCGGTGTGCATTGCCGACCCGGTAGGTGGTTGCGGCGAAGCTGATGTTCCCCGACGAGTCCACTTTCCGGGTCACGGGCACACCCTGTGTTGGCGGTCGGGTAGGCCGGGCTCTGGGCTGCCGCCGCCACGCTTCGGGTTCCGCCTCAGCCCGATGACGCACAGCGTGGGTGGCGACCAGGACTCCCCGGTGGGAGATCTCGACGAGACCATCAGGAGTCACTTCGACGTCGACGGTTTCACCTGCCAGCCAGCGGCCCACGTGATAGGGATGGTTGGCCAGGCTGATCCGACCACCCGCCCCTACCCGACGAGTCACCCGCCGGTCACCGACCACCATCTCGGGAACGGGATCTGATAGCTGGCCGTCTCCTGTGATCACTTCGAACGGTTCAGAAACGGCCAGTTCGAAACGGCGGATCGGTGGGACCATTCCGATTCCCTGATGCGGCCGTTCCGTGTTGTATTCGACCACCCAGCCGTCAATGGCGTGCTGAGCCTCCTCCACCGACTCGAAGACCTTGCCGGCCAGGAAGTCCTTCTTGAGCGTCTTGTGGAACCGTTCCACCTTCCCCGTCGTGGTCGGCGACCGAGGTGCCGTCAACAGATGTCTGATCCCGTTCTCCCGACAAATACGGTCAAACAGGACTTCACCTTTGCCGGGTCCGAACCGTCCGGTGAACACCTTGCCATTGTCCGTGAGGATCTGATCCGGAATCCCATGACGGGCCATCGCCTCGCCCAACGCGTCACACACCGGTTTCGCGGTAGCCCGTCGGACGACTTTCGCCGACACACAGAACCGTGAGTGGTCATCGATACCGGTGACCACCTTCAGCTCGACCGAGGCGGACACCACCGGTGATGTCCATCTGCCACAACTCCATCGCCCGGGCCCGCTCCCACCGCCTGTAATCCGACCGGCTCCTCTTCCGCTTCTGAGGGTCGATCAACCCGTGACGGACCAGCGTCCTATAGATCGACGAACGAGACGGAACCGGATCTATCCCCTCCCGCTCCAAGTAATAGCCAATCGTCCGAGGCCCCCAACCCCGATGCGCCCTCCTCATCTCAACGATCCGAGCCTCAATGTCAGCCGGGGTCTGATGCGGACACGAATCAGGCTTCGACGACCGGTCCACCAAACCTGCCAGCCCATCAGAGGCATACCGGCGCAGCCAGACATGAACAGTCTGACGAGCCACCCCATACCGACGGGCCACATCGACCACCGTCGCTCCGCCAAGCACCTCCAACACCGCCTGATACCGCTGCTCCACAACACCCAACTCCACCAACACGACGACCTCCTCCGAACACTCGAAGAAGGATGGAACCAGAAAGTGTCGCCCACCTACCGGAGCCACTGTCGCCCACGTACCGGAGCCGCGTCCCGAAAGTGTCACCCACCTACCGGAGCCACAATGTCCATCATGAACCGAAGCCGCACAGCCATCCGTTAGAACCCGTTAGAAGATCCGTTAGAAGTTTGCCCTTCAGCGCGACAAGGCCCCGGTCAGAAAACGCTCTGACCAGGGCCTTTGTTCGTAGCGGGGGCGGGATTTGAACCCGCGACCTTCGGGTTATGAGCCCGAACTTGGGGGTTCCGTCGACCAGGCAGAATGCCAGAAAACCCTTATGACTATTGGGTTTTCGCCTCTCAACGTTTCTCACCATTTCCCGTCTGATCCCACCCTCTCGCGCGATGGACGCGCGATGGAGCGTCGCATGACCGTCCGCTGGTGGCCCGCGGCCAACATGGCCATCCGCTTCGCGCCATCAACGGCTGGCCCCAGCGCTGGGGCTTGCATGACAGGAGCTTGTCTCGGCCGCCTTCCGGCCGACAGCACATAGGGGGCAGCTCGATCGGAATGTCGAGTAGGCTTTGTCGAGCCCTTCCGGGCACGAGCGAGGAGCGTGGATCTGTGAAAGACAATGCGATGGCCGAGTTGGAAAGGCGCACAGACGACTTGCCAGAGCACATTGACGAATTCGAGGTCCTACCCGGCGTGGCGGATGTGATCGAAGTGTATGAGGCCGCGATGGACCAGTACTCACGGGCCGCGTACTACTACGACCCCGTTGTCCGCTTTTCTTCGACCGATACGAAACCTCTTGCCCCGAGGTAGGACCGATCAGTACCAATGGCAACGACGTGGGGCGACATTCTCAAAGAGATCCAGGCCACCAAAGGACCCGACGGCGTCATCGACTTCGACGGCGTGCGTCGCAAGTATCTCAAGAGGCTGACTGACTACACCGGTCGATCGACCATCGTATATGCAACGGCTGGGTTCAATCTACGTCAAGGTGTGTCCTCCGCAGACGTATCCATCACGCTCGATCCGGACATCGAAGCGTTCATGGAGGTCGTCCATGGACTGCCTCAAGACATCCCAATCGACCTAATGCTTCATTCTCCCGGCGGATCAGCCGAAGCGGCTGAAGCGATTGTCAGTTACCTGAGGGGCCGCTTCCCTGGGCTGCGGGTGATAGTGCCCGTGGCCGCGATGTCGGCTGCAACGATGATCGCGATGGCATCTGATGAGATCGTAATGGCATCCCACTCCCAGCTTGGTCCAATAGATCCGCAATTGATCCTCCAGACGCCAGAGGGGCCACGCAGTTCACCAGCCGAGGCGATTCTGAGGCAGTTCGAGGATGCAAAGGCCGACCTGAGGGATCATCCCGAGCACACCGCTGCATGGTTGCCGATCCTCCGCAGCTACGCGCCAGCATTGCTCAAGCAGTGCGAAAGCCACATTGCCCTTGCAAAGACGATGGTCACGGACTGGCTAGCAAAGTACATGTTCAAGGATTCGGAGGATCCTCGCGCCCAAGCAGAGCGGGTAGCAGACTACTTGTCAGACTGGGAGCAGTTCAAGAGCCATTCACGGCGCGTC
>JAACED010000124.1 GCA_011682695.1 Gammaproteobacteria bacterium | reverse complement strand
AAGAGGGGCGCCGTGTCAGCCGAACGCCTTCTCCAGCGCGTCGCGCAGACTGGAGGGAGCACCGCTCTTCGGGCCGACCACCCGTTCGATACCCAGACGGGCCGACTCTTCTCGACGCCTTCGCTCGTGAGCGACTGGACGGACCTCGCCGGTCAGGCCGATTTCGCCCCATGACGCCAGCGATCCCAGCGGCCGGTCGAGCAGGGAAGACGCAAGTGCAAGCGCGACCGGAAGGTCGGCACCGGGTTCGGACACCTGAATCCCCCCGACGACGTTCACATACACCTCGTGTGCGGAGAAGCCAAGGCCTGCATGACGTTCCATGACGGCGAGAAGCTGATGAACGCGTGCCGGTTGCAGACCACGGACGCTGCGTCGCGGCTGCGGCACCGAACTCGGCGACACGAGGGCCTGGACCTCCACCAAGACCGGGCGTCTGCCCTCGACCGTTGGGAACACGACCGTCCCCGCCGAAGAACCTCTCCAGTCGGAGAGAAACGCTGCAGACGGGTCCTCGACCTCTGCTAGGCCCCCGCTGCGCATCTCGAACAGACCAAGCCGATGGGTCGGTCCGAACCGGTTCTTCAGCCCCCGCAGAGCGCGCAACCCCATGTTGCTCTCGCCCTCGAGGTACAGCACGACGTCCACCATGTGTTCCAGCGTCTTGGGACCCGCGATGCCTCCGTCCTTGGTTATGTGCCCAACGAGCACTGCAGCAGTTGCGTGCTCCTTGGCATATTGGATGACTCTGGCTGCACACTCTCTGACCTGGGAGACCGAACCAGGCACGGATCCGATTGCGGACGCGGAGACCGTCTGAATGGAATCAACGATGAGCAGCTCCGGCCGCATCTCGTCGGCAACAGCAAGGATCGCATCGATATCGGAATCGGCAACGAGTGACACTCGCGGAGAATCCACGCCGAGACGTTTGGCCCGCAACCCGACCTGATGCAAAGATTCCTCTGCGGTTGCGATCAGCACGCTGCGCCCTGCCGCAGCGAACGAGCCCGCAGCCTGCAAGAGAAGGGTGGATTTGCCTACACCGGGTTCACCACCGAGAAGCAGCACCGCCCCGGGAACGACCCCGCCTCCGAGCACCCTGTCGATCTCACCGATACCGACCGGAGAACGATCGCCTGCCGAAGCGGCTGCGGACGCCACCGGGACGACTTCCGGCGGCGCGACGCGTCGCGTGGTCCGATCCTCGACCAGCGCCTCTCTCGAACCACACTGCGGACAGAAGCCCATCCACTTCGCGGATCGATGTCCGCACGCCGAGCAGAGATACTTCATGTGGGGATGATGCTACCGACGGCGGGTGACACGAATGATGGCGATTGATACGAGTGTGACGAGCGCGACGAGGACAAGACCGCCGAGGAGATTGCCGGCTGTCCAAGTTTCCGCCGTTCTGATCGCGAGAGATGGCACGCGCGTGGCAGAATAGCAACTGAGCGAGGAAGGCACCGTTGGCACAGATTACATGCAGCAACTGTGGAGAGGTCTTCGAGGAGCAGGAGTTCTGCCCCAACTGCGGACAGTGGGTCGGTCCGATTCCATCCACCGGGTACGAGAAGTTTGCCCTCGATGAGCCTCCGAAGGGCCAAGAGGATGAACGACTCGCCCCGGTGACCCCGATCGTCGACGCCGTGACGTGCCCCTCATGTGGGGCCTCCAACCCGTCCACGAACCGTCACTGCGAGCAGTGTGGCGCCCGCCTCACCCAGGGTCCACTGCCGGTAGCACCCCAGCCCATGATCCGCACGACCGCCGGAGCGCGCGCTCTTGCAGTGATTTTCGGAACGGTTGCCGTCGTGGCTCTCCTCGCGTTCGCGTTCAACTCGCTGTTCGGCAGCAAGGAACCTGTCGTCCCTCCGACATCCTCCACCACATCGACGACCATAGCTGCAGTGCCGATGAAGACCGATCAACTGGCGCTGCTCCAGCGAACTCAACGAGAGCCTCTCCTGTGACAACCTCTTCGACGGTCAAGACAGCACGTACTGGAACGACGCCTCTGCGAAAGGCAAGGGTGCCGTGATCGAGGTGACGTTCGCACAGCCATACGCTCTGCAGACGATCGTCTTCAAGAACGTCTCGGACGATAAGAAGTTCACGATGAACTACAAGGTCAAAGGCTTCGAGATCAGTTTCGACGATCTGCCGGACGCCCCGTTCATCGACCAACTCGAGAACACGAACAGGGCACAGCCGATCGCGGTGACGAGTTTCAGCACTACCCAGATCACCTTCAAGGTCACATCGACGTACGAGTCCCAGTCCGTCGACGGTCAGACTCCGTACAACGAACTGGCGATCGCCGAACTGGAGTTCTGGGGCCGCCCGACCAAGTGACCCCAGTTCTCGGTTGATACGAGGTCATCCGTCGGGAACGGTTCGACGGTTGCCGAGCAGGTATTTCGTACTTCGTACTTCGTATTTCGTATCGCCGAGACCGTACGGCGAGCGTCGCGGCTCCTGCTGGTACCAAGAGGATCAGCGGATAGGGATAAGGTGGAGTGCCTGCGGCAGGAGGCCTGACCAGGCGCTGGGGTATCTGATCTGGACATATGCATCTTTGTCAGCGCATAGTCGCGAGTCCGCCTCGCCTGATGAACGCCCTATCCGCGCGTCCTCCAAGTACCAAGTACCAGGTACCAGGTACGTGCGTAGCTAGACCGCTTCCCCTTTTCGGTACCGAAGGCCATCTGCCGCGGGCATGCGAAGCCGCTGGGTGGCCAGCCCCAGCACCAGCAGCGTCGTGAGATGCGGCGTGAAGGCGATGAACTGCGTGGGGACGACAGCGACCGTCAGATACAGGACGGTGAACAGCACGACGAAGAACCCCGTCGTGGCTGCCGGAATCCAGCGGCGACGATAGATCAGCCAGAATGCCAGGACCGCGAGCAGCACGGCGATGAACAACAAGAGCGCGTGCACGGCTTCTTCGGATCGCAACCGGAGGGCGTCGGCGAATCCGAACAGTGAAGCGCCGGCCAGCACACCCGCTGGGTTCCAGTTTCCGAAGATCAGAGCGGCAAGGCCGATGAAGCCTCGCCCTGCGGTCTGGCCCTCCCGATAGATACCGGCCTGTACGAGGACCAGCATCGTACCTCCCAGGCCGGCCATGGCTCCGGAGATGACGACGCCGTAGTACTTCATCTTCAGCACGGATACACCAAGCGACTCGGCAGAGTATGGATTCTCCCCGCACGAAGACCCCAAGGTGTCTTCCACAGCAACCACATCGTTGCGGGAACGAGAAGCAGAGCCAGCAGCGTCAACCAGGACAGACCTCCGGTCATCCCGCGTAGCAACCCTCCGATGTCAGAGATGAAGAACCAGTGATGCGATTCGAGCCACCCGAAGAAGTCGGGACTCTTCCAGCCGAAGAGCTTCCCGCCTGCCAGGAACGGCGTGCTGAACGTGCCGATCCCCGACACGTGGGGCGACTGGGTGGCACCACCGCCGCTGTCCGGACCGTAGGACACGGCAGACAGAAAGCGCATCCCCCCTGCGGCCAGGATGTTGATCGCCACCCCCGACACGATGTGGTCAACGGCAAAGGTGACGGTCGCGATCGCGTGGATCAGACCACCCATCGCCCCGCCGAGGATGCCAAAGAGGACACCCCACCAGGGATTCCCGAACTGCCACGCTCCCCATGCACTGAACCAGGTACCCATGATCATCATGCCTTCGAGGCCGATGTTGACGACACCGGATCGTTCCGAGTACACCGCACCAAGACCGGCGAGCATGATCGGCATGGCCATTCGAAGTGCGGCACCGAACGTGCCATGTGACGTCAGCTCCTGCGTGCCGGCTATAGACTGCACGATGGCAAGCATGAGGATTCCCGAGGACCCCCACAGGGCCGCGGCCCACAGTCGGCGCCTCAGCTTCGTCTTCGGCTGCCAGAGCTTCATGCCACTTCCTCCAGGTCCGCCTTCGCCGCCTCGGCGGCAGCGGCGACTTCCTGGCGCTGGGTCATGCGCGTAACGATCTCGTAGGCGACCACCACGGCGAGCACGACCACACCCTGGATGATCGTCACGATCTCCCTCGGAATGCCTTTGAGATCGAGGATCAGCGCGGAACGATCCATGAAAGCAAAGAGGAACGCACCGAACGCAATACCCACGGGATGGTTCCTTCCCAGCAAGGCGACGGCGATGCCGGTAAACCCGAGTCCCGTAGAGAAATCCTGGGTGTACCTGTGAAAGAAGCCGAGGAGCGGCGAGATGCCGACGAGTCCGGCGAACGCCCCGGAGATGAGCATCGTCTGGATCACCATGCGGTCCGGATCGACACCGCTCATCCGCGCGGCGTCAGGATTGATGCCGGAGGAACGCAGTTCGAATCCGTACCGGCTGCGCCAGACGATCAGGTAGTAGATGATTCCGACCACGATCGCAACGAGCAGGAAACCCTGCATCGAAGGGCCGGCAGGTGGTTTGATTCCGATGGCCTCCAGCAGAGGGTTCAACGACGGGAACCAGGCGCTGTGTGGCAGTTCCGCCGTCTTGATGTTCAGGTCCCCCGGATCGACCTTTCGGAAGAAATTCGCCAAGAGCCAGGCGACCAACCCGACCGCTATCGCATTGAGCATGATCGTGCTGATCACCTCGTGAACGCCCCGCTTGACCTTCAACACGCCGGCGATACCGGACCACAGAGCTCCGACGATCATTGCGACCAGGACGATGAAGAGAACGTGCAGCACGGGAGGCAGGTTGACGAGCGCTCCGAAGTAGGCGGCGAACACGGCAGCCAGGAGGTACTGACCTTCCACACCGATGTTGAACAGACCCATCTTGAACCCGATGGCGACAGCCAGGCCAGAGAGGAACAGCGGCACCGTCCGGTTGGCGATGGAGACCAGCGACGCCTCGCTCCACGCGAACTTGCCCATCTCCGCGAACGCCGTGAACGGGTTCACTCCGACCAGCAGCAAAGCGACGGAAGCGACGACGAAAGAAAACGCCAGCGCTCCGATCGGCGCCAGCAGGCTCGTCATCATTCGGCGCAGGTTCATGTAGCGCTCCTCACGCCGGTCATGTAGGACCCGAGTTCTTCAGGCGTTGCGGTCTTCGGATCGAGCCGTGCAACCAGTCGGCCTCGCAGGATCACGTACAGCGTGTCCGAGAGGCCGATAAGTTCTTCCAGGTCGGCAGAGATCAACAACACGGCCAGTCCCGCAGCGCGGGCGTTGCGTAGCTGATCCCACACCGACGCCTGGGCGCCAACGTCGATCCCCCGCGTCGGCTGTGCGGCGATCAGCACGGCCGGTTCCGCCAACATCTCACGTCCAACGATCAGCTTCTGCTGGTTCCCACCCGAGAGGGCCATCGCCGGAATATCGACTCCCGGGGTCTTGACCCCATAGGACGTGATGATGTCGCCGGTGCGTCGTCGGGCGCCATTGCGATCGATCCACAACCCGCGACTGAACGGCGGGACCGTCTGATGCCCCAGCATGGCGTTCTCCCACAGTGGCTCCGGCAGCAGCAGCCCCTGACGCTGACGATCCTCGGGAATGAGACCGAGTCCTGCCTCACGCCGTCGCAAGTTGGTCCATGTCGTGATGTCGTTGCCGAGCAGTTCGACGGCTCCACGTTCGAGAGGAAGTATTCCCATCAAGGCTTCGACGAGCGGGGCCTGACCGTTGCCCTCCACTCCGGCGACCCCGACGATCTCGCCCTGCCTGATGACGAACGACACATCTTCGAGAATCATCCTGTCGGTCTCTTCGGACCGAACCGTCAGCTCTT
>JAACED010000123.1 GCA_011682695.1 Gammaproteobacteria bacterium | reverse complement strand
GGTCGACCGTGTTCGCCGCCACCACACTGGCTGCTATCCCCGAGATCCTGGTGTTCGTGTTTCTCCAAAGGTATTTCGTGACCGGCCTCTATACCGGCGCGATTCGCGGTTAGCAGAGGCTCATGAATGAGTCCAAGAAAGGAACTGATCATGGCTCGGGACAAGACATCCAACCGGATCCGGCGCACCGTGTGGCTGATCGTCGTACTGGCTCTCGTCCTTTCGCCGCTCGGTCCGACCGTTGTCCCGGCGCAGGCGGTCACCGACACTGCGCCGAGTTCGACGTCGGCCACGAGTCTGTATATGTCCAACTGGGAGGATCTGATGGGCATCGCGATGGCGAGCCGACTGACCCAGACCGACACCGGCACGTATGGCCCTCGACTTGGCGAGCTGCGGTTCAGCGGCAGTTGGTCCACGAACCAGATCGTCGACTACTCGGCATTCTTCCGCGACGAGACCGCCTCAAACAAGTACGACGACATCAACGAGTTCGAGTCCGACCTTTGGTACGACTCGACTGGGGCCGCCGTGCAGACCTACCTCGATTATGCCGGGTCGGGCACTCCTGTCGAGGCAACACGCGAATACCTCGCCGTCCCCAACGAGCCGTTCATTGTGGTTCGCTATTCAGCGACGAACCCGGGAGCGTCGAGCCTCACCTGGAACGTCTTGGACCAAGTCCATCTCAACAACCCACAGCGTCCCCTCGGCTCCACATCGGCCAGCTATGACGCCATCCGCAACGCGATCTTCGGGGACCTCACCGGTGTCGACGAAGGCGTGGTGGCATTCGGTGCTTTCCAGGCAGCCGACAGCTACCAGATCGGAGACGACACCGTAACGGATCCGGCCGCGGACGATGCCAGCCCCTGGTTCCAGTTTGACGACAGTGGTGGCCTTGGAGGCAACGGTTCTCTGACGGCTGCCGATATCAGCGTTGGGTTCCAGAACGGTCTGTCGATCGCAGCCGGTAGCACCGAGAGTATCTGCTTCTACATCACCGCCCGCTCAACGCTGGCACAGGCGCAGGACGCGGCGGATATCGCCCGCGCCGGGACATGCGACTCTTGGTTCGACCAGGCGAAGGACGACTGGAGTGCCTGGTTGGCCGCTGGCGAGCGCCCCAGCACGACCGACACGGGGGTAAACGAAGCGTTCGACGTCAACTTGATGACGATCAAACAGATGCAGAACCCGACCATCGGCGGAATCCCCGCCACCAGCAATCCAGCGTCGTACGGCTACAAGGTGTGGGCTCGTGACGCCTCGGTTACCGCCATGGGTCTCGACGCAAGCGGGCACCATGAAGAAGCAGAACTGTTCTGGAATTGGATGGCCTCTGTCCAGAAGGTGGATGGCTCGTTCAACACGACCTTCGACCTGTGGACCGGCGATGTGGTCTCCTTCGTCGAACCCGAGCACGACAGCATCGGCATGTTCCTGCTCGGTGCCTACCGCCATTACGAGATGACAAACGACGGAGACTTTCTCAACAACATCTATCCCGAGATAGCCGCGTCCGCTGACTTCCTGAACACCAACATCGATCCCACCTACGGGTTCGGACCTATGGACGCCAGCATTTGGGAAGAAGACCAGGAATTCAACTTCTTCTCCCAGGCCATGTACGTGGCGGGGTCGTGGGCGGCCCAACAGGCCGCCGTTGTCCAGGGCGAGGACATCGACCGGGACAACTGGAACGGTGCTGCCTCGACGATTCTGTCGGCGATGCAGCGCAGCTATGGGTGGAACCCGACCGGTCTGTACAACGAGACATGGGGGTACTACAACCGCGCCGTCAACGCCGACTTCACGCCGCGGACCACTGTGGACGGGTCCACGATGGCCGCCATCGCCTGGGGTGTGATCGATGCTTCCAGCGAACGGGCCCAAACTCACGCCCAGACCGTGGAGGGGTTCCTGAGCCGTGACACGTGGGGAATCGCCCGATACACCGGCGACACCTACTACTACACCGCGGAATTCAATCCGGCGGGCGACGAGGCAAAAGGGCCCGAAGCGGCATGGCCGCAGCTGGCCATGTACATGGGTCTCTACGAACTCTATGCAGGTCAACCCGACCGCACATTCAGCCGCCTCCAGTGGTACGCCTCGAGAACGGCCAAGGGCTACATCCCGATGGGCGAGGCTGTCTCATGGGTGACAGAACAACCGATCGTCAGTACCACTGCGGAGCCGATCACCGCGTCGGTCTTCATCATGACCACCCTTGCCTACCAGGGCGACTTCGAACCCAGGATCACACCGCCCGACAGCAACGCTGGGGCATACAAGACGATCCAAGTCACCAGCGGTACCAACGGTGACTGGCCCGCGTATGCGAACGTTCCCTACTACCTGTCTCACACCACCGGAACCGAATCTGGTTCCCAAATGGGCAAGATCGACCGGGCCTATGTCACCAACGACGCAAACAACCTCTACATCCGGGTCGACAACGCCTCGGGGAGTTTGAGCGGATACGACAGCGAGCCGAAATTCGCCATCCACGTCTACAGCGAAGACTTCGACCACGCGGAAGGCGTCTCATCGACCGGGGACGCCTT
>JAACED010000122.1 GCA_011682695.1 Gammaproteobacteria bacterium | reverse complement strand
AGATCTCGGTCGTGGTGACCCTGTCCTTTGCCGCGCCCCAAGACGTCTCGGTGGATTTCGCCACCGGGGACGGCTCGGCCACCAGCGGAGAGGACTACGTATCGGCCACGGGGACCCTCGACATCCCCGCCGGACAGACGAGTGGCGCCATCACAGTGCCGATCATTGACGATGCCCTAACCGAAGGTGACGAGGACTTCACGGTCACCCTGAGCAATCCTCAGAACGCCGTCCTCCGGGCGGGGGACACGACTACCGTGACGATCGTCGACGACGACCTGGCAGGGGTCGAGGTGACTCCGCTGAGCCTGCAGACGAGCGAGGAGGGCGGCTCGGCAAGCTTCACACTGGTCTTGACCTCGCAGCCGACGGATGGCGTGACGATCGAGCTGGCGAGCGGCGACGCAACCGAGGGAACCGTTTCGCCGACGAGCGTGCTCTTCGATTCTCTGAGCTGGTCGACGCCCCAACAGGCCACGGTGACCGGCGTGGACGACCCCGACGTCGACGGCGACGTCCAGTACACAGTTCAGACATTGCCGGCGACGAGTGCCGACCTCGACTACGCGGGCCTCAACGCGGCCGATGTGAGTGTGACCAATCTCGACGACGAGCTCCGGACCGTCATCGGCGAGCCTGCAGGACGTGTGTACGGCGATGGCGACGTGCTGCCCATGGACGCTTCGGCCTCGATCGTTCCGAGCGGCTACCAGACCTGGTTCGCGGTGCTCCGCGACGACGGCTCGGACCCGATGGACCTCGTGCACCTGGCGACTGGTCTCACTGACACCTTTGTGACCTCTGGCGCCGACCCGTCCTACAGGGTGCGGCTGGTGATCGCATTACCGGGTTCGACGCCGACAGACGAGGTTCTTCGTGGGGGCGACCTACCGTGCGTGTTGGGCGTTCCCGATCTCGGATGCGACAGCGTCGACGTGGTGATCGAGCGCTTTAGTGGGGGTTATTACTCGTTCCGGACCTCGTATGTTTTCCCGGAGGCTGTGCTGCTCACCTGGGGGCAACGCTCAAACACAGGTCTTGAGCTCCACCGCAGTGACGACGGAGGCCAAACCTGGATCGCTTTGCCGGAGCCCGGAAACCAAGACGGTGACTCGGGCATCGAGTCCTACAGGTCCTTCGCAGACCGTACCGTCAATTCCGGTTCGACATACCACTATCGGATCAGAGGGGGTGCGGGGGCAGACTGGTTCTACCTCGGCAACACCTGGAACCCGCCGGGCGATCCAGTAGTTACCCCCGTGTGGTCAGCGCCACGTCCGGTGCCGATTTTCGAATCGGCGACCTGGAATTGCCCCGAGAACGCGAGCCGCTTTCTCTGCTACGGCTCGGTCACCGTTCGTCTCGACCCCGAGCCGGGAGCGAGTCTCGCCGGCGCCACTATCCGCGTGTTCTTGAACGAAGAGACCTTTGAGGCGCTCGACGGAGACGGCGACCCGATCGACATTCTGTGGCCGGATGCCTTCCCGTTCGCCGGTCGCGACGAGCCTGGATGTGTGACCCGAAAGGTCACCCCTGATCTCGAGGTGACGGTTCCCCAAGGTGAGGACTCGACCACCATCCAGATTCCAAACGTCGTCTACGGCGCCAACAGCTTCCGCTTCGAGGTGGATGACGGCCAAGGAGGCTTCGCCGAGCGGGCGTTGCTTTACGGCGTTCACGACGTTGTGGGCGATCACACCGCGGACCACGCCCAGCTGATCCCGTTGCTCTTCGGCGCCGACGTGGTGACCGAGGAGTTCGAGCTCAAGGGCCTCGGCCCGGTTGGCATTCGCAGCCCGGACTGTGTGGACGGTGACTGGCGGTCGCCCAACCCGTGGACCGTCAAAGATGAAATCTACACCGCTGAGGTCAAGTGGTGGAGCGTTGCTTGGGACAAGTACGTCGAGACCGAAGCAGGTACCGACGAGCAGGGCCGGTGGTCTGTGAACCTGTCGCTCAGCGACGGTTACGACCATGCCATGAAGATGATCCCGATTTACAGCTGCGCTCCAACCGTGACAGGCCATGTCGGGCGGTCGGTTCTGGCAGAGGACGGCAGCCCGATCACGGTCTACGGAACTGCACAGGAGGTGTGTGCAAGGGCCCTCTACAACGACTACACTCCCCTCCACGTGGACACGACTCTTGACGGGCCCCATCCGCCGGTCGTCGACCAGGTTCCGGGTAGCCTGTTCAGCGTCGCCGACGACGAGGTGCTGGTGCTCCCCTTGCGCTTCAGGATCACCGATCTCCACCACGACGTCGACGTATCCGCGCTGACGATAACCAATGAGTCCCTCGACCCGGTGCAGACGGTGTACGGGTTCTACTCCGATCAGCAGATTGACCACACGCTGGGGCACTGGGGCTGGTTTGTAGCGGACGTGCCGATGCTGATGCCGGCGGGACAGACCTCGTGGGACAACCAGCTTCGGATCCAGGGTACCGATGATGCCGGAAACATACTCGATCACGTCGCGACGGTTACCAGGGAGCGGCCGTTGGTATGGGCCGAGATCAGCCCGATAGACCCTGCAGAGGCCGAGGCGTTCCAGCTCGTCACCGCCGATGGTTCGAGCTCAATCGTGCCCGCTCTCGGCGAGGTGGGCGGGGGCGTCGCCTGGTGGGTGGTGTTGG
>JAACED010000121.1 GCA_011682695.1 Gammaproteobacteria bacterium | reverse complement strand
GCGTATACTCGCCGCGCATTGGGGCGCTTAGCTCAGCGGGAGAGCGCTGCCTTCACACGGCAGAGGTCACTGGTTCGATCCCAGTAGCGCCCACCAGAGAAAACCCTTACAGGGCTTGATGATTCGCGTTCTCGGAGTTCATCGACACGACGTTTGAACCGTCTGGTGTCCGTCTGGTGTCCGTCAGAGCTTCCGAACGGAGCCGATCTAGACCCTCCATCGCGGCCTCATCAACCCCCTCGTAGAGATGTCCGTAGACGTCGAGAACGGTCCGGGTGCTCTCATGTCCGAGTCGGTCGGCGATGTATCTGGGGGACTGGTTCTCGGCGATGAGCATTGCCACGTGGGTGTGCCGGAGGTCGTGTGGGGTGCACGGCGGGTCGACGGACGCTTCGACGGCGGGGTTCCAATGTCGCCGGCGGAATCGGTTGTAGTCGAGTGGTCCTCCCTGGGCATGGGAGAACACCAGATCCGAGGCGGATGGGAACTCGCTGAGGTGGATGGCCAGCTCTTCGCACAGGAAGGTGGGGATGCCGATCGTGCGGTAGGCCTTCTTGGACTTGAGCGGTCCGGCGACCATTCTCCATGACCCCTGCCGGCTGAGCTGCTCGTCGACGCGAAGCGTGCGACGGAGCAGGTCCAGCTTGTTCGTGCGGAGGCCAGCGAGCTCGCCGAAGCGCAGTCCCGTGTAGGTACCGGTGAGGATCAACGCCCGGTACCGGGGGTCGATGGCGTCAGCAAGCTGCTCGACCTCGGTGGCGGTGAGGAAGCGCTTCTCATCGCGGTCATTCTTGGGGAGCTTGATCTCCCTACATGGCGTGCGGGCAATGAGGCCGTCGGCAACGGCGACCCGGAAGGCACGCGACAGGATCTGATAGGCCTTGGCGATCGTCGCTGGGGCGTACCCCCGATCCTGGAGGTCGGCTATCCAGACCCTGATGTCGTTGGGGTGCACCGCGGCCAGTTCGACGTCGCCGAAGGTTGGGAGCACCAGGCTCCTCAGGTACGACGAATCCCGCGCTCGAGTTGAATCTCGCCGGTTGGGACGGGTTGTGTCGACCTGGACGGCCCAGTCGCCGAATCTGGTCTTGCCGGCCGCAGGGTCGGTCCACTCCCCCCTGATCTTCTGGACCTCAACGGTATGGAGGTATTTCTCAGCGTCGATGCGGCGGGCGAAGTTCTTCGACCTCTCCTTGCCGTAGGGGTCGACGTAGCGAACTTGCCATCGATGGGGAGCCTTGGGATGTCTCCGGATGTGGGCCATGGCCAAGCTACCTTTCCCTGGTGACGACCGCCGATGTTCACCATAGGCTCCTGCTGGAATCGGGGTCAACGAGATTGGCGTGAAGCGAAGAAGCGGAGTGGAGTTGGCTTCGCACCCACTCATCAACGTCGCTCCATCGATAGCGGATGTGCTTCCCGACTCGGAAGCCAGGGGGGCCTTTGCCAGCGTGTCTCCAGGCGTACAGGGTTGCGACCGGTATCGCAAGGTACTCAGCCATCTGCTGTGTCGTGAGTAGGCGTTCGGGTCTCTCCATGGCCCCGATCGTGGAGGAGAACCCTTTCGACAGAGTTTCGACAGAGTTTCAACAGAGTGTCAATAACCCTCCAACACGCGACAACCCTTTCAACAGAGTGTTCGTAAAGTGTTCGTAACCCTTTCAACTCGGCGTTTCGGCGAACTGAAGCTGCAACCGGCGGTCACACGCGGGCTGTGACCAAGAAATTCTGTGCATGCCGGCTGAGCGGTTCTCCGCGGCCGTTTTCCCAGTCACAGCAGGGGTAACGCCACATCGGACGCTGTTCAGGGGGCGAAATCCCGCGAGATTCCCCTCCTTTGACAGGGTTCTTGAAACTCTGTTGAAAGGGTTCTCCTCCACGATCTGTCCTATGAGTCAGATCGAGCAGACGAATCCGATGCGAACCACCGAGCATCCCCAGGCCGTCGCCGACACCTCACCGCGTCCCGTCAGCCGTCGCCGACTGAACCCCCCTGAGAGCCACACGCACGTGCAACACAGTTGCCGATGTGTACATGTAGACATCGTGGGGGTTGCGGGATGTTGAGTCTTGCGAAGGCCCACAAGGATTACTACCTCGAGAAGGTCGGCGAGATCTCGCCTCGTGAGGACTACTACCTCAAAGGGGGCGCTGCGAGCGGCCGTTGGCATGGCAGCGGTGCTTCCGAGCTGGGACTCGATGGACGAGTCACTGCTGAGGGACTGGTTCGCCTGTTTGACGGTCAGCATCCAGCAACCGGCGAGCAGCTGGGACACCGACTTCGGAAGGACGGTGTGGCTGCGTGGGATTTGACGTTTTCGGCGGACAAGTCGGTGTCACTGTTGTGGGCGTTCGGCGACGACGAGACACGTAGGCACGTGGTTGAGGCGTTCGAGAAGGCCACCGCCGAGGCGCTCGCCTTCATGGAGTCGGTGGCGTCCTCGACACGGGGCGCAGCTCGCACACCGGTGCTGGATGATGAGGAGAACCCGGCCCTCGATGAAAGCGGAACACCCCGCCATCGGATTGAGACCTGGCCGATCCGCACTGAGGGATACGTTGCAGCATCGTTCACAGAATTCACGTCCCGTGCGGACGATCCTCAGCTCCACACACATGTCGTTGTTGGGAACCGCGTCAAGGGTGTCGACGGCGTGTGGCGGGCGATCGACGGGCGTCTCTTGTACCGAAACAAGCT
>JAACED010000120.1 GCA_011682695.1 Gammaproteobacteria bacterium | reverse complement strand
CACACCGGACGCATCCAGAGTGCCGCGAATGACCTTGTAACGCACCCCAGGAAGATCCTTCACACGGCCGCCACGAACGAGCACGATCGAGTGCTCCTGAAGGTTGTGTCCCTCTCCAGGAATGTATGCGGTGACCTCGATCCCCGAAGTAAGCCGCACGCGGGCGACCTTACGCAACGCCGAGTTCGGTTTCTTCGGTGTGATCGTGTAGACGCGAGTGCAAACACCGCGTCGCTGAGGCGCTCCGGCGAGGCCGGGCGTCTTTTCCTTCTTCGGTTTCGGCTTCCTGCCCTCTCGGACCAACTGCTGGATTGTCGGCATTGTGCTCCTCGACACGCGAAAGTCGGCGCCCGAATCCTCGGTATCGCCGACCCTTATGTACCCGACTCCGGACCATGGATCACCGACGCGGGTCACATCGGTGGGCCCTCGAATGGAGGGGCTAGGGGTTCAAGACCACGGCGATGCAGTATATGAAGACAGCTCACAACGGTCAAAACCACGGACGGGTTTCGGTGGATGGATCATAGTGGCTTCCGGACGGTTTGGCTCTACAGGCTGACTCATCCTGTCGGCTGCCGCGTGCTCGGACCGCAGCCTGTGGCCACATTCGCGGAATGTCCGGCAACTGGCTACCGAGATATCTCCACTGGTAGGGTCGCCGCGTATGTTCAAGACTACGCTGTTCGTTGCCTTCGCCGCGGTCACGGTCGCGTGTACGGCGCCTGCCCCTCTCCCCGCCCCTACGACGACAACGACAGCTGCCCCACCGCCATCGACGACCGTCGTCGCGCCGCCGGCCGTCGCCGCGCCGGCGCGCCCGTTCCCACAGCACGTCGACTACTCGACACCGCACATCACCCCTTCGGCAACCAGCATCGATGCCGACACGCGCCGCTTCTACGACTTCTGGAAAGAGCACTACCTGGTCGGTCTCGGCTCAGAACAGGTTCACCCCAGAGGCGGTGAGCGGCGCTCAGGAGCGACCGTGTCGGAAGGCCAGGGATATGCGATGGTGATCACCGCGCTGATGGGCGGCCACGACCCGCAGGCACAGCAACTATTCGATGCCCTGTGGAGCTACGCGAGGGCACACCCATCCGACATCGACGAACACCTCATGAAAGCCATGACGGTCCCCGATCGAGGCATGTCGGGCAGTGTTTTCGGAGGTGACGCGAGCATCGCATACTCTCTCCTTCTGGCCGACCGGCAGTGGGGTTCCGATGGCGCCGTCGACTACGAGACCGAAGCGAGGGTCCTCATCAGAGCGATCGAGAAGTCGACCATCGGACCTACCAGCCACCTTCCGCTTCTCGGCGACTGGGTCGACCCCGATGGTGCGGTCTACAACGAGCAAACGGTACGCATCTCGGACATCATGCCGGACCACTTCGCGGCCTTCGAGGCCTTCACCTCCGACAGCTTGTGGGACAAGACGGCCGAAGCGTCCAAAGCCGAGATCACCGGCCTGGAAGCGAGATGGTCGCGCCTGACGGGGCTGATGCCGGGTTTCGCGGTCGTAGACCAGAACGGGTCACCTCGACCGGCACCCGCGGGGTACGTCATGGGCTCCGCGGACGGAGCCTTCGGGGATACTGCTGCGCGCTACCCGCTGTGGGTCGGCGCGCATGCGCTGACGTCGGACGATCCGTTCTGGAGAAACAGGATGCTGAAGATCTCCCACTGGGCGAGTGCCGTCACCGACGGCGACCCCCGGGCTCTCGATTCGGGATATGAGCTCGACGGGAGTCCCTTGGACCAAGCCGCCGACTTCAGCGTCCTGTTCGGCGGTCCTCTCGCCGTGGCCGCCATGGTCAACACGGACCAGCAACCGTGGCTCGACGCCCTGTACGCGGCGATCCGCAACCGCCACGAGGGGTACTACGAGGACTCGGTTGCGTTGATCAGCCTGCTTGTCCTCGGGGGCAACTGGTGGAGTCCCTGAGTACGCTTCGTTCGCCGTATTTCGTATTCGGTACTCGGTACCGCGACCCCAACATGAGACCACAGGGCGAGGAACTGGCCGGAGTCCTACTGGGAACTGGGTACTGGTGACGGGAAGCTGATCGCTGATCGCTATGGTTTCCGTCATGAAGATTGCGATCCAAGACACCTACCCCGACGACGTGGCCCACTGCTACGGATGCGGCAGCCTCAATGAGGCCGGCCACCAGATCAAGACCGTGCTCGAGGGTGACGAAACCGTCACCGAGTTCACTCCAGAGCCCTATCACACCGCCATCCCGGGCTACATATACGGCGGCCTGATCGCCAGCCTGATCGATTGCCACTCCACCGGATCCGCAGCGATCTACGCCATGCGAAACGCGGGCACGGAGGTCGGGAGTGAGCAAGCTCCCCGCTTCGTCACCGCCCACCTCGAAGTCGATTTCCTCGCACCGACGCCGATGGGATCCGTGCGCCTCGTCGGACACGCCGTCGAGGTGAAGGACCGCAAGGTCGTCGTCACCACCGATTTCTTTGCAGGGGGCAAGAGAACGGCAAAAGGATCGGCGGTGCTGGTGAAGATGCCCGAAGACACGTTCTTGTGACGTTTCGCGGGGATAGTCCCGACCGGGCGTCGCCAGGACGGAACCTCTCTGCAAAAGCTCGATAGCATGGAAGGTGTAACCCGGCCCATCATGGGACCGGTGCAAATTGGACGGAGGAACCTATGAGACTGAGTAAGGGCCTGTCGCCGCTGTTGCTGGTGGCAGTCGTATTCACACTTGTCCTCGCCGCCTGTGCCAGCGGCACGACGACCACGACCGC
>JAACED010000119.1 GCA_011682695.1 Gammaproteobacteria bacterium | reverse complement strand
CCCCCAGACCCCCTCCGCCCTCGGCCAAAGCGCCGAGGACACCTCCCCCAGCGTCGGCCTCCGGCCTCCTGGGGGAGGAAACGGTCGTCCCTTCCGGCCTCCTGGGGGAGGAAACGGTCGGCCCTTCGGCCCTCCTGGGGAGGAAACGAGCCGGAAGGGGGGTTACAGAGTCGGTCCAGGACCCCCTCTGCCTCGGCATCGACCCCCCGAACGTCACCGGCCAAGACGCTAGAAATCGAACGGGGTGTCGGTGAAGAACTCCGAGACCGGCTTCTCGGCGGGCTCCTCGACCCGGGGTTGTATCCCCAGCCGTTCGCGCAGCGTCTCGTAGCCTCCGTCCTCGAGCTCACCGGCCAGCTCACGGCCGCCGGACTCGACGATCCGTCCGGCCATCATCACGTGGATCCGGTCCGGCGTCATGTAGTTGAGGATCCTCGAATAGTGGGTGATCAGCAGCACCGCCACGTCGGGACCGCGCATCTCCTCGACCGCCGCCGCGACCTCGCGTACCGCGTCGATGTCGAGACCCGAGTCGATCTCGTCGAGGATTGCGACGTGTGGCCGGAGCATCGCCATCTGGAAGATCTCCGAACGCTTCTTCTCTCCACCCGACAGCCCCACGTTCACCGGGCGATCGAGGAACTGCGTCATCCCGTACTTCTCGGCCATCTCCTCGATGAGGTCGGTGCTCTCTTCGAAGTCCAGGCCACGTTCGTCGCCCAACTCGAGAAGGAACTCCCGCAGTCCGACACCGGGGACTTCGACGGGATACTGGAAGGCCTGGAGCAGACCGAGTCTCGCCCGTTCATCGACCGGCTTGTCGAGCAACTCGACACCGTCGAGCGTCGCGGACCCTTCGACGTCGTAGCCTTCCCTCCCGGTGAGAACATGACTCAGCGTCGACTTGCCGGAACCGTTCGGTCCCATGATCACGTGCAGTTCCCCGTAGGGAGCCTCGAGGTCGATGCCCTCGAGAATCTGCTTCCCGTCGATCGACGCCCGCAACCCGTCGACCTTCAAACCCCTCACGATGCCTCCCCCACTCTCAGCAGCACGCTGCCGTCTTCGACCTTCGTCTCGAAGACCGGAACCGGCACGGTCGCCGGAAGCGAATGCGGTACTCCGGTCTCGAGGCTGAACTCGGAACCGTGGCGGGGGCACTCGACGCCGTGGTCGAATACCTCACCCTCTGCCAGGGACGCTTCCGCGTGGCTGCACCGGTCGCCGATGGCGTAGGCGTCGTCACCGATGCGGAACACGGCGATGACGTTGGACCCGACCTCCACGCGCACTCCCTCGCCTTGCCGCAAGTCTTCGAATGCGCCGATCTTCACCCAGTCCCCCATCAGACCCGCCCTTCCTGCTGGGCGGTGACGAACCGCCGGTTGACCGCCGCTCGTGCCGGTACGGCGAGTTCGGGTTGCGGCAACCGTTCGAGCGCCTCTTCGAAGAAGCCGTGGATGAGCAGACGCGACGCACGCGCCCTGCTGAGCCCGCGGCTCATCAGGTAGTAGAGCGGCTCTTCGTCGAGTGGCCCGACCGTCGAACCGTGGCCGCAGATCACGTCATCACACAGAATCTCGAGGTTCGGCACCGAGTTCGCCCGCGCCCCTTCGGACAGCACCAGGTTGCGGTTCGTCTCGAATGCGCTCGTCTTTGCGGCGTCGTGCTCGATCCTGACCAACCCGGTGAACACCGATTCGGCGGTGTCCTGGACCGCTCCTTTGAGGAGCACGTCCGAGGACGTGTTCACGCCGACGTGGTGCATGAGCAGGCGATAGTCCAGGACCTGCCGACGTTCGCCGTAGAAGGCGCCGACGAGATCGGTGTGCGACCCTTTTCCGGTGAGTTCGAAGTCGAGGTCGAGACGCCCCAGCGAGCCGCCGAGGCCGACCTCGCCGAGCTTGGCGGTTGCGTCGCGTCCGATGGCGACCCGCTCGTGGATGATCGAACGCGTCTCGGTGCCGAAGCGCTGGTAGGTGGAGAGCTTCAGGCGTCCTGCGTCGCGTATGAACGCTTCGATCTGCGGGTTGACGACCATGCGCTCGCCGTCCGGCGATCGGAAGCCGATCACGATCGAGGCCTCGGCGTCGCGCTCCACGACGATCGTGATGTGCGGGAACGAAACCGCCCCTCCCCGGGTCGCCTGAACGTCGACGTAGAAGGGACGCTCGACGGTCCGGCCCGCGGGCACGTACAGGAAGACGCTGTCGTGGACGAACGCGTGATGCGCCGCCGAGAAGATGTCGACGCCGACGTCGACACCGGTGCCGAACACGTCGCGAAGCTCGCTCGTCCCGTTCCCGGCCCCCGCGGCCAGCGTGGTGAAGATGGCGTCGTCGGAGCCGCCGGCCGTTGCGTAGCCGTCGAGGATCGTGGCGTGCCCCGCGAGCTCGCCGAGAGCCGCCGCGACCTCGTCCGGTTCGCTCATCGGGGATCCCTGCTCGGCAAGGCCGAAATCGGCGAGGGCAAAGTCGAGGTCCACGTAGCGCCACGCCTCTTGCTTCGAGGTGGGCATCGTCAGTTTCTCAAACTGCTCGAATCCACGCGATCGGCTCTCTCGAATCCAGGCGGGAGCGGTCGCGTCGAGTCGTTCTACGGTGTCTCGGTCAAGTAGCTGCATCGGCTCCTTTCGAAACGACATCCTATTACCACTGCGGAGACAGGAGAAACTACCGGGACGGGCGATCCAACAGATCCCTGACCCGGCCAAAAACGCTGTCGAGCATCGCCTCGGTGAGCCGGCCGGTGAAGGTGTTCTGCTGGCTCGGGTGGTAGCTCGCAACGACGGTGAGCCCGGACGCGAGGTCGACCTGCAC
>JAACED010000118.1 GCA_011682695.1 Gammaproteobacteria bacterium | reverse complement strand
GCACTCGATCGTGCTCGTTCGTGGCGGCCGTGTGAAGGATCTTCCTGGGGTGCGTTACAAGGTCATTCGCGGCACTCTGGATGCGTCCGGTGTGGCAGAACGCAAGCAGGCGCGTTCCCGGTACGGAAGCAAGAAGGAGTCCTGATGCGTCGCGGTCCCGCCACCAAACGTTTCATCGAGCCGGATCCGGTGTTCCGGAATCTGCTCGTCTCCCAGGTCATCAACAAGGTGCTTCTGGACGGAAAGAAGAACGTTGCCCGCTCCGTCGTGTACGGAGCACTCGAGATCGTCGAACGTCGGGCTGGACAGGATCCGGTCACGGTGCTCAAGCGGGCGGTCGACAACATCCGGCCTCAAGTCGAGGTCCGTTCCCGTCGAGTGGGTGGGTCCTCGTACCAGGTACCGGTCGAGGTTTCACCACGCAGGGCGAATTCGCTCGCCATTCGATGGCTCGTCGGATTCGCTCGCAAGCGCAAAGAATCAAAGATGACGGAACGTCTCGCCAACGAGATCATGGATGCTTCCAACAACTCCGGCTCCGCCGTCAAGCGCAAGGAAGACATCCATAAGATGGCCGAGTCGAACAAGGCGTTTGCCCACTACCGCTGGTAACCCGCTTCTACTGACAATCCCATAGCGACTGAGGAAGAGATGAGTAACGGATCAAGGGACGCGCTGGCCAGACTGCGCCAGTACCCGCTGAGCCGGACCCGAAACATCGGGATCATGGCACACATCGACGCGGGCAAAACGACCTTGACCGAGCGCATCCTGTACTACACGGGCAAGACGTACAAGCTCGGTGAAGTCCACGAAGGCGCCGCCGTCATGGACTGGATGGAACAGGAGCAAGAGCGCGGGATCACCATCACCTCAGCCGCAACCACCGCCGGGTGGCATGACCACTGGATCAATATCATCGACACGCCCGGCCACGTCGACTTCACCGTCGAAGTCGAGCGTTCCCTGCGGGTTCTCGATGGAGCCGTCGCCGTGTTCGACGCCGTTGCAGGAGTGGAACCCCAGTCCGAGACGGTGTGGCGTCAGGCCGACCGCTACTCCGTTCCCCGCATCTCGTTCGTCAACAAGATGGACAGGATCGGGGCAGATTTCTTTGCGTCGGTTGCCTCGATCCGTGAGCGTCTGGAGGCGAACCCGGTTCCGATTCAGCTTCCCATAGGAGCTGAAGGCGATTTCCGGGGTGTCATCGACCTCATCGAAGAGCGGGCCCACATCTGGCAGGGCGATGACGGCAAGCGATGGGACACGGTGTCGATCCCCGATGAACTGTCTGGACTCGCTCACGAGTGGCGGGGAAAGATGATCGAGGCTTGCGCCGATGTCGATGATTCTCTACTCGAGAAGTATCTCGAAGATGTCACGATCGAGCCCGGCGAGATTCATACGGCGATTCGCAGAGGCACGCTCGGCGGTACGTTCACACCGGTGCTCTGCGGGTCGGCGTTTCGCAACAAGGGCGTTCAGCCACTGCTCGACGCGATCGTGGCCTACCTCCCGAGTCCCTCGGATCTCCCGCCAATCCAGGGTTTCAAGCCGGGCGACGAGGAAGTGGTCGTCACTCGGCGCGCCGACGATGCAGAGCCGTTCACGGCGCTCGCATTCAAGATCATGAGCGATCCCCATGTCGGCAAACTCACGTATTTCCGTGTTTACGCAGGCTCGGCGCCGAAGGGCGGCCAGGTCATCAACTCGTCGTCGGGTCGCAAGGAGCGCCTCGGCCGGTTGCTGCGCATGCACGCCAACCATCGTGAAGATCTCGATGCCGTCCACACCGGAGATATCGTGGCCGTGGTCGGCCTCAAGAGCACGACGACCGGAGACACGCTTTCGGCGGTAGGTTCGCCGATTCAGCTCGAGTCGATGACATTCCCCGCCCCGGTGATCTCTGTGGCGATCGAACCGAAGACGAAAGTGGATCAGGACAAACTGGGTGATGCTCTCCGCCGATTGTCGGACGAGGATCCGACGTTTCTCGTCCGATCGGACGAGGAGACCGGCCAGACGATCATCTCCGGGATGGGTGAATTGCATCTCGAGGTACTCGTCGATCGACTCGTGCGCGAGTTCCGGGTCGGGGCGAACGTAGGCAGGCCGCAGGTCGCCTATCGCGAGACCATCAAAGGCGGTGTCACAAAGGTCGAGGGGCGTTACGTGCGTCAGTCGGGAGGACGTGGCCAGTACGGCCATGTCGTCATCAACCTCGAACCGACGGGTCCCGGAGGCGGATACGAGTTCGTCGACAAGATCAAGGGAGGTCGCGTACCCCGTGAGTACATCCCGTCGGTCGATGCGGGGATCGAGGAGGCGCTCGATCAGGGTATTCTCGCCGGCTACCCGCTGGTGGACGTTCGAGCGACCCTCATCGACGGGTCCTATCACGACGTCGACTCTTCGGAGATGGCGTTTCGTATCGCGGGGTCGATCGCCTTCCAAGAGGCGGCGAAGCGGGCCGGCGTGAAGCTTCTCGAACCGGTTATGGCGGTCGAGGTGGTCACCCCCGAGAATTACATGGGGGACGTGATCGGCGACCTCTCCTCCCGCCGGGGCAAGATCGAGGAAATGGATCAGCGGGGGAATGCCCGTGTCGTTACGGCACAAGTGCCACTCGCAGAGATGTTCGGCTATGCGACAGACCTTCGGTCTCGCACGCAAGGTCGTGCTACGTACACCATGCAGTTCCATTCATACCAGGATGTTCCCGAAGCTATTGCCAAGGAAATCGTCGCCCGAGTTCGAGGCGAATAGAGAGAAAGGGTTTTGTGATGGCGAAGGCGAAGTTTGAGCGGACGAAGCCGCATGTGAATGTGGGGACGATGGGTCATATTGATCATGGGAAGACGAC
>JAACED010000117.1 GCA_011682695.1 Gammaproteobacteria bacterium | reverse complement strand
TCCGGTGGCGGCGAGGCGGCGGCATCCGGTGCCGATTGGGAGACCGGTTCCGCTACCGCTTCCGAGACCGGCGGCGGAGTTTCGGGCACTACTCGAGGTTTCGCCTTTGGCACCAGCTTCTTCGGGACGGTGTTTCGTACCGGGGCCGGCGGCAGCGATGCAAGAGCGGCATCGCGCGAAGCCGCCTCCCGCTCGAGCAATTCGTCCGGGATCGTCGTCGGAGCTTCAGGAGTCGGCTCGACACCCTCAGGAAGCACCACCGGCTCTCCGTCACCTACCGAGAATGCGGGGATCTCTTCATACGGTTCGCCGAGAGCTTTCGCTTTCGCCGAAGCCATGCGCCGCAGCAGTTCATCGGGGATGTCGACCATTTCGGCTCCTTACACCGGTCCGGAGAGGCCGTCTCTCCGCACCTTCCACAGATGGACGGCAGTGAGCACGAGGAAAACGAACGGAAGCAGAACGACGTGGAACACATAGGCGCGAAGGAGCGTCGCATCCGGCGTTGGACCGAAGAGCGCGGACTTGAGGGCGCTCCCGACGAGCGGGACGGAACGCACGACCGTCTCGACAACGGCCGCCACGGCCATTGCCGCCTGATCCCAGGGGAGGATATTGCCACTGACGGCCATTGCCGCCACTACTGCCAGTAGCAGGACACCGATCACCCAGTTCGTGCGTCGCTCACCTGTGTAAGCACGGTGGTAGAAGACTCTCACCATATGCAGGAATACGGAGACGATGAGCAAGTAGGCGGACCAGCGATGCAGGCTCCGTAAGAACGACGAGTAGCCACCGGCTGCAAGGGCATGAGTGTCCGCGAACGCCGTGGCAAGCGCGGGTCGGTATCCGAACATCAGGAGGAGCCCCGTGACCGCAAGCACTCCTGCCAACCCAACGCTGATTCCACCGAGGCCAAGCGTGTAGGAGAAACGCAACGCGTATCGCTTCACTTTGGCAGGATGAAGGATCCGTACGGGGTTCTGCGTCCGGTCATCGGCCACTGTTGCCCCCCTTCACGAGTGTCCGGCCGTACGCGGAGACATCTGGTCCCCGGGATCCGGCTTCCACAGGCTCTCTGAGCAGGTGTCCAACGCCGGCGAACAGTGCCAGGACGTAGAGGAACGACACCAGATCCTTCGCCCACTTCGGGTCGATTCCCTGCATCGAGTTGAGCCACCAGGAAGGGAACACACCGAACCCGAGGAGCAGGGCCGAAACGGCCAGAACGGCACCCAACAGGCTTCGAGGCCATGTCATGGGACGACCGACGACCCAAAGGTACGCTACGCCCAGCAGCACGAGCAGCGACCCTGCGAGCACCACGGCGATCCCGATGGAAGCAACCACCGCTTGGGAGGAAGTCGATGCAGGAACGGAGGGTCCTGCCATCAGCATCCCCGCCACGAACAGCACTACCCCGAAGAGGATGGTCACGAGACCACGGCCTCGATGTGGCTTCTGCTCACCAAGCCTCGACGTGTCCTCACTCATCTCGTCGGTACTCTACCGCGCAACACCCCGTGCACCAGAAACCACTCCGCGTCCTGAGGAAAAGTGCTCAAGCCATACCGCAAACGACCGATACCTCCGGTGTGGACGGAGGTAATTCGTCCATGCGAACACAACGTTCGCGGGGCAACGGGGCGTACCGCCGATTACGAAACCTCAGGCACGTTCATCTGAGGTTTTGACAAGGTAAGCCTCCCAGCCCGCCCCAACGGCGGTCGCCCGTTCCCCTTTCTTGGCTCGCTGCGCGAGCCATTTTTCGCACTTTGCAGTTCGTGCAGGGTTCCGTGTCTGCAGAGCGGTGCTGCTACTCCTTTGAAATCGTCACCACGGTTCCGTCCGCGAGCCCAAATCGCTCGTCTGCCCGTGCCCCCCGGACCGCGACGGAGATGAGCCCGCTGGAATCGGTGTGGAGCAACGCTTCTCCAATCGACACGTCCCCGTAGGTGGACGCCCAGACGACAGAGTGTCGCCGGTTCCCAACCATGAACACGAGATGTTCCCCCTCCACTGCTCCCAGACCGTGCAAGTCATCGGGTCCCACATTCGTCTGCACATTTCCGAAGTGATCGATCCACCACGCCTCGCCTCGCACCGAGTTCCCTGCTGCGTCGGGCAGCGGAAGCAGTAATGGAAAGACCGAGTCCGGATCGACCTCGGGACCGAGATCCCGCAGGTCGGCTTCTCCTGAAGCGAGCACGCCCGCAGCCGGAGCCAACACATCGCGACCTGCGAATGTCGCCCCTCGACTCGGGATCATCACTTCAGGATTCTCGATCGCGACGATCACATCCGCACCACCGACCATCGCCACTCCCGGAGACAGGAGACCGTTGTCTGGACCGACGAAGAACCCCCACGGCGTCCTGGCCGCGATGGCTCTTCGCTCTGTTCCGACGCCGGGATCGACCACGGCCAATGCAACACCCTCGGGTAGGTACTGGATCGCGCGAACCAACGCAAGCGCTCCGGCACGAACCTCGCCCCGTCGAATCCCATGGGTGATGTCGATCACCCTGCTCACCGGCGCCAACTTCGCCAGGACACCGTGCACGACACCGACGAACTCGTCCTCGGTCCCGAAATCGGATATGAACGAGATCGGCAGGCTCATGCGAACAGTCTCCAATGACCGAAGCCGACGTGCAAGTCGAAGCCGGCGTCCACGCGCCAGAATCCCCGGGTAGACCGCACCCTGGTTTCAGATGCCACACCGCTCACTACTATCGGCCTATGCCCGAAACAGCCCACGATCTCCTCATCCAGGATCTCACCGCCCAGGGTGGCGTTGTGATGCTGCTCGGAGCTCCGGACACGGGCAAAACCTCATTTGCACGGCGCCTCCTCGAAAGCGCGGTCGCTGCGGGGAAGCGATCCGCCTATATCGATGCGGACGTTGGGCA
>JAACED010000116.1 GCA_011682695.1 Gammaproteobacteria bacterium | reverse complement strand
GCTCAAGAAAGAACCCGATCCGATGGAAGCTGGCCGCTCTCGGCGCTGTGGCCGCCATCGTTGCGGCCGCATGCTCCAGCATCGGCTCCGTGGAGCCGAACGCGTCCGGAGAGGTCGTGTTCACCCTCACCGACAACGCGATCTCGCCTTCGGTGGTCCGCGTGAAGCCGGGCCAGACCGTCCGGTTCATCATCAAGAACGAGGGCGCACACGTCCACGAGTTCATGATCGGACGCGACCCGATCCAGGGCAAGGACTACCTGACGGAACGTGTGTGGACACCCTGGGGTGGAGAGGACTTCTTCACCGGCCTCGAAGTCATGGTCGAAGGCGGGACACCCATGGGCTTCGAAGGCATGGAGATGGACATGGGCGACGGAGGGTCGATGCCGGATGAAGGCGATGAGGGCGGCATGGTGCTGCTCCAGCCCGGCACCCCCGGTTCGAGCGAATCGGGTGAGGTCTCCTTCATGGAGTTCACCGTCCCGGATGACGCCGTCGGAACGTGGGAGATCGGCTGCTTCCAGGAGGCCGGACAGCACTACGAAGATGGGATGCGTGCCACGCTCATCGTCGAAGCGTGATCGTTCCGGACTACCTCTTTGGATCAGCAGGAACGTCGGCGACGTCGATGACCTCCACTGGAACCGCCGTCGACCCACCTCGTCACGGCGTCGCGTGAGAGCGAGGTCATAGACGATGAAGCGGACGACTCGCGCGTCGACCGCTGCCTCGCGATCTCTGGTCGTGGCGGCGGTTCTTCGCCGTTGAGGAGAGCCTCTGCGGCATCGAGGCGCCAGAGCGCATCGTCGAGCTCGGCCACGAGTGCTCGGAGTCGGTACGTCGAAGCCGCGCCGTCGAGATCTTCGTCTACCGACACGAACGTCGATACTGCAGACTGGAAGTTCGCGTTGGCCTCCGATGACGATGAAAGACCAGGACGGCCCTCGACGTCGAGGATTCGGTTCGCCGTCTTGGCGAGCATCCCCTCGAGCTGCTCCGTCAGCGACGAGACATCGGCACGTTCGATCTTGTCCGCTCGGACACGTTCGGTACGGGCCTGGTAGACGCGGTATGCAACCACACCGGCAATGACCACGCCGGCGATCGCTATCAGGGGCACGACGTCACCGTTCCAGTTCCGTAGGAGGAAGTACCCACCGAAAACGATGACCATCATCGGGATCCGTCTCATGCGGCAATCGTAACCGAGGCGTCCAGGTACCCCGCCCTCCGCGGGGTACGCGTCAGGCTTCTCCGTCGATCCCTCGCGACGCCGGCCTCGCGACAATCGTTCTCCAGATGCCACTGCGCTCGACCTCGATGATCTCGAGACCGGCCGCCGCCACGTTGGCCTCGGTTCGCCGGTTCGCCCGAAATCCGAAGATCCGTCGGGTGACCATCGTGGCTATGTCTGCCAGACGGCCGAGGAACTCGTTGCGCGGGCGGACGTGCTCGAGAAGCAGGATTCGGCCATCCGGGCGAACGACTCTTCCCAGTTCGCTCAGGCCAGCGACAGGATCGGCGACCGAACAGAACACGCAAGTACCGACCGCCATGTCGAAGGTGTCGTCATCGAAGGGAAGGTCCTGGACGTCCGCCTCGACGAGGTCTGCCTCGGCGGGAAGGGTCTCGGCGCGCTGCCGTGCCTGCTCGAGCATCCCTGAGGACACGTCGATTCCGGTCACGTCGGCACCTTGGCGATAGTACGGCAGGTTCTTTCCCGTGCCGACACCGACCTCGAGTACCGAGCCGCGTGCATCATCGAGGAGTTCGCGGCGTCGCTTCTTGGTACCCATCCACTCCATCGGAGCGTCATAGATGTCGTAGATTCGCGCCATGCGGTTGTACCGCTTCGTGACCTCTGCCTGTTCGGCTGCTGTGTTGTCTGACGGAGAAGTGGTCACAGGCTCAGTGGCCGTGTCCCCCACAGCAACCCGAGCCGGCCGCGACCGGTTCGGCTGTGGCCTCGGCTTCGTGCCCACCGTGTTCGTGGTCCTCGCCGTGCTTGTTCCCGCAGCCACACTGGTGGCCCTCGTCTGCTGACTCCTCGAGACGGTCGGTGTACGCGTCGGGGTTCGCGAGGAAGGCCGTGCGACACCCTGGGGCACAGAACGCGACATCGTCGTGACCCTCTGCGCGCAGCGCTGTGTCGTCTACTGTCATCCCACAGACGGGATCGAGAAGCTTGGCCATGACGGAGACCTCCTGGGGTTCGTGTACTCGTCAGAGCCCAAGTATACCCCACCCCGGGTGGGGTCGACACGCTCCTGTACCGCTAGTCGAAGGCCTTGGCAGAGGCGATCGCGGCCTCGCTCAGTCGTCGTTCCCTGGGGTCGGTCGGCAGGTAGAAGTCGAGGCGGTTCATCCCATATGCGAATCCGAGTTGAAGGTCGGGGTCGGCGAATCCGAAAGACCCTCCGGCGCCCGGTGTTCCGAAAGCAGCCTTGCTCGAACCGAAGTCGTTTGCAGCCGACGGCTTGGAGAAGCCGAGGGAGTAGCTCGTGTCCATGTGCAGCACAAGATCCATCGTGCCACCCGGTGGGGGCACGGCCGGTGCCCTCAGCTCCCCCATCGTCTCGGGCGAGATACCGAGTTCACGACCGCCGGATGCGAAGACGCCGTATGCCCTGGCGATCGAGCGTACCTGACCGATTCCGTTGGAAGCAGGCAACTCGATTCTGCGCATCGCCCGCTCGTTGTAGCGGACCGGTGAGCCGAGAACCTTCGGGTTCGCGAACGTCCTCGCCGTGATGGTCTTGGGGTTGAGGAAGTCCTTGACGAACTTGCTCGGCAGCTTCGAGAGGTTGAACATCATCCTCGTGCGGTACCACCTGGCCTGGATCTCAGCGATTCTGGCGTTGGGAACGTCTTGCGGAAGGCCGATGTAGAACTCGAGATCAAGCGGGCCTGCG
>JAACED010000115.1 GCA_011682695.1 Gammaproteobacteria bacterium | reverse complement strand
CTTCGCGGTGTTGATCCCTCAATGCAGGCGGCACGTGCCGAGACCGTCCAGCGAGGCGGTGAAGACTTCTTCAGCCTGCGCGAGTACCAGACCGGCGATGACCTGCGAAGGGTCCACTGGCCAACGACGGCACGGCGCGACGAGATGATGATCCGCCAGTTCGAGGCACCATGGGAGCCTCGTGCGCTCATCGTCGTCGATCCCAGATCCGCCGTCTACAGCGGCCAGGACGCCTTCGAAACTGCGATACGCGGCGCAGCTTCGGCAATCCACCACTTCTTCTCGGCCGGACTTGAAGCCGACCTCTGGACCGGAGGTGATCTTACGAGTCTCGATGTGAACCCCTACGAGGCCGCCATGCGGGCACTTGCCGGCCTGCAGCCGCTCGGCGCCTTCGATTTCAGCTCGGCGGCGACTCGCCTTCAGCTGAAAGGTCGAGGAGGCACCCTTGTCATCGTCACAGGAACACCAGACTCGCAGGTGGCATCTGTGACAAGACACCTCACCCACCATGCAACAGCAGCGGTGCTGCTCACCGTCTCTTCGACCCCGATTCCGATCAGCTTCGGCCGCGGCGGCGCAACGATCGTTTCCGTCCGCCCTGGTGAAGCGTGGGCTACCGCCTGGATGAAAGCAATGCCATGGGCAACCGCTGGAGTTGGATAGCCGGAACCGCCGGCATGGCGCTGGCGCTCTTGCGTCTCGAACGCCTCCTCCGACCCTCGGTCGAGGGAGCGCCGTGGCCCATCGCCTTGGCCGCCGGCGCGGTCATGGGAGGCATCATCACCTGGGCGCTGCGAGGACGGTGGTCCACCATCTCGGCCAACGTTGGTGCGCTGGTCCTCGTCAGCATGCGCATTGCGGTACCCGGAACGCTCATCTTCGGGCTGATACCGAGCTCGCAGACACTGCCTGCATTCCTGGCGGAGCTCAGCCTCGGAATCGACCTGATTCGACTCGGTGTCGCCCCTGTTTCCCCGGTCGCCGGGCTCATCGTCATCCTCACCGCCGTGTTCTGGGGCTTGGCGGCGCTGATGTCATGGAGCATCCGACACGATCATCCCCTGATCGCTCTTGCACCGCCGCTGCTGTTCTACCTCCAGCTGGCAGTCATCGACCAGGCATCTCCCGGACTCCTGTGGAAAGCCGCGTTCCTCGGAGTCGCGGCGTTGGCGTTTGCTGCCGTAGCCGAGGATCAACGGTCGGCGTCGACATTCCCGATGCGAAGCTCAGGCGGTCCGATACGAGCGGCGTATGTGTATCCGGGTATCTTCGTCGTCATCTCGGTCCTCATCGCGCTCGGTGGCACCACACTGCTCTCCAAGGTGATTCCCCCCGGCGGTCTCGTCGACTGGCGCACCCACACGAGTATCGGCGGAGGGATCCTCGTCGGAGTGTCCTACAACCTCTTCACCGGTATCCAACAGCAACTCGTGTCGCAAACCGACACGCCCGTCTTCACTGCCAGAGTCGAAGGCGATGTGGACCCTTCGTCCATCTACTGGGAGCTGATCACCCTCGAAGAGTTCGACGGCGAGAACTGGATCCCGAAGGCGCGAGAAACCCACGGACCCGACAGCGAGGTGTGGGAGGACGCTGACATGTCGTTCTTCGGCCCTGTCCTCCCGGTATCCGCTTCCGTGACGATTGCGAAACTCCGCCAGAACTATCTGCCGATCGTGTACTCCCCCACCTGGTTGGGTTCCGATTCCACGCTGTTCAACGACAGTTTCCGCGTCCGGACCGATGGTTCGATCCAGTTCGATCTGCTCACCTGGGAGAACCTCACCTACCAGGAAGCTGCACTCGTACCGGCGCCGGACTTGAACGCTCTGGCAAGTACCGGGGGCAGACTCACCCCCATCTTTCGAGAGGCGGCCAAGCGCGGCGCGTTTGGAGGAAGAGCGGTCCCCACACCGGCGACCAACAGACCTGCTTCCCTCTCTGAAGCCTTGGAACTTCCGACCCTCGACCCGATCATCCGCACCGAGGCGCGCTCCCTCACCGAGAACGGCACCAGCGCGTTCGAGAAGGCACTCCTGCTCGAAGCCTGGTTCCGCGATCCGAACGTCTTCACCTACTCACTCGACGTCGACCCCGGCCATGCGAGCAAGGACCTCGCAGACTGGCTCTTCACGACCGACAGCCCCAGCTACCGAACCGGCTACTGCGAGCAGTTCTCGACGGCAATGGCCGTCATGGCTCGTTCGATCGGGATTCCTGCCAGGGTCGTAACCGGATTCGCACCTGGAGAGGTTCAGGCTGACGGAACGATCATCGTCCGGGATCGCAATGCTCACGCCTGGGTGGAACTCTGGATGAACAACCAGGGTTGGGTTCGATTCGATCCGACACCACGGTCGCTCGGCGACAATCCGTCGACGATGAGCATCGTCGGTTTCGATCCCAGGGAGTACATCCCGCCACCGCCCGAAGCGGCAGAGTCGCCCAACGTCGAGACGCCTCCGGCGCCGCGGCAATTCGATCCCAACTTCGACGAACGACAACTGGTGTCCGGATCCTCCTCGGCAGAGTCGGAAGGAGCTCGACTGCGAATCGTCACACCGACACGTGTCGTGTTGCTCGCGCTGTTGCTCGTGTTTTCGTCGGTCCCTGTCGCAAAGGCGACACGCAGGCACAGAAGACTCACTCGCCTTCGCAAGGGCGACATCTCGAGTGCCTGGGATGAGATCATCGATCGGCTCCGCGATTTTGGGGACGGTCCCCCACCCTCCTGGACACCTTTGGAGGCGGCAGCTTCGGTGCACCACTCGATGGCTCCCCTCGCCGATGGCATCACGGCTCAGGTGTTCGGACCGCAGGAACGCCTCGACGATCACCTCATCGACCAGGCAGCCGCATCCTTTGCAGAAACCGAGACGTACCTGCGAACCATCCATCCGATCGGTGACCGCATTCGAGCGAGGATGCGCCTGAAGTCATTGTTGCGACCCGGTGGGTCCACTTAGGTCGCTCTTGTGCTTCGTACTTTGTACTTCGTA
>JAACED010000114.1 GCA_011682695.1 Gammaproteobacteria bacterium | reverse complement strand
GGGCGTGGGCGGCCCATACGAACCCTTCTGTGACGATTGGGTCGCGTTCATAGTCGATTCTCAGGCGTCGGTGGTTGACCAGCCACGCCCAGGTGGGCTTCCCCTGAGATCGTGGAGGGTTGCTGATTGATGGTTGTAGTCTCTCACGGTTCGCGTCTTGGTGCCATTGGCTCGCCTCCGAGGGCGCCGAGGTTGCTGTGAGAGAACGGTTTTCATGCTGCTCGTTCCTGGGCTGCTCGCTCAGCGAGGATCTGTTCGTAGACGGCGGGTGGTTTCATCTCGCAGCTGCTGTGGCGACGCTGGTGGTTGTAGGCGTCGATGAACGCGGCGACTGCGCTGCGAGCCTGGGCTTTGGTGGCGAAATGCTGGCGTGACAAGACCTCCCATTCGAGGGTCGAGTTGAAACTCTCAGCAGCGGCGTTATCCAGAGCCGACCCGACCCGGCCCATCGACTGGATCACCCCCAACGCCTCACACGCTTTCGCGAACGTGTCGCCGGTGTATTCCCCGGGTTCAAGGGGTGGTCGCAACACCGCCTTGCTGATCGGAGTGTAGGAGTTGGTCGAGGGCTTCGGCGGGTGTGTGCCATTCGAGGGTTTTGCGGGGTCGGGTGTTCAGGGCGAGAGCGACGGCGTCGAGGTCGCCGCGTGAGTGTCTGGCGAGGTCGGTTCCTTTGGGGAAGTATTGGCGTAACAGGCCGTTGGTGTTCTCGTTGGTGCCGCGCTGCCAGGGCGACCGCGGATCGCAGAAGTAGATGGGGAGTCCCGTGTCGATACGGAGCTGGACATGCTGGGCCATCTCTGCACCCTGATCCCAGGTGAGTGACCGGCGGAGCTGTCCGGGCAGGGTGGTGATCGTCTCGGCGATGGCATCCCTGACGGCTTCTGCGCCGTGACCGGCCAGTGGTGGCCCGTTCTTGATTGTGGGTTGTTCGCCGTGGCCTTCCATGCGTGGCAGCCACAGCAGCATTGTGTACCGGGTGGTGCGCTCGACCAGGGTCCCGATCGCTGAGGAGTCGAGCCCGAGGATGAGGTCGCCTTCCCAGTGGCCAGGCACGGCCCGGTCATCAGCCTCCGCCGGTCGTTGCGAGATCATGACGTCGGGGGTGACGAACTTCTTACCCGACGTTTTGGTTCGTGCCCGCGGGACCCGAAGCGCCCGCCCGGTTCGCAGACAGGCAACCAGCTCACGTTTGAGTGCTCCCCGGCCTTGGATGTATAGCGCCTGATAGATGGCCTCGTGAGAGATCCGCATGGTCTCATCATCGGGGAAATCGAGGTGTAAGCGGTTGGATATCTGTTCGGGACTCCACGCCTTGGCCCACCGCCGATCCTGGCGGCGGCCATGACGCCGGCCGATGAACGCCACGTGGGGACCCGGGACCGGCTCCCCATCGGGCCGGGCAGTCGCACCGGAGAGCCGATCCTGGACGTACTCGCGTAGCCGATCGTTGGCAGCGAGCTTGGCCACCTTCGGGCGACTCGCACGATGCTCAGCATGCCACTGCGCCGTCGACGCCCGATACGGGGTCGCATGGCTGCGAGTCGACGCGTTGCGGCGCAGCTCACGACTGATCGTCGACGGCGACCGGCCCAACCGTCGAGCGATCCCCCGCACCCCAACCTCCTGCGCATTCAAGATGGCGATCTCCTCACGCTCGGCGAACGACAGATAACGGCCCGATACCGGAGCCAAATCAAGTGGTGGCATCCCCCCAGCATCGCGGAACCAACGGGCCCCCACCGCCGGCGACACACCAGCCTCGACCGCCGCATCCTCACTCGAGAGCCCTCGAGCGATCGCCTCCCAGAACAAGACACGATCCTCACGCCGCGCAGTCGACGGCCGACCCGGCGACCACATCTTCCCCCGCATCGCACGGATCTCCTGCTGACGCTTCCCAACAGCCATCACAAACCACCTCTCGATCAAGGTGTTGCAACGACCAGTTGAATCCGCCTTCGCCTCCTTTGTCGCTGTGAAAGATCACCCCGGCAACGTCGCCGCCGCGTACCGCAGCTGCCATACACAACGCGGCTTTGGCCAGCTCGGCGTCGTGATGGGAACCGATAGCAAACCCTGGGAGGCGCCGCGACGCCAGATCCTCGACGGTCGCCAGATACAGTTTGCCCTCATCGGTGGGGATCTCGGTGAGATCCCCGCACCATTTCTCGTCGATTGCTTCGGCGTTGAAATCGCGCCTGACCAGGTCACCGATGGGCGCTGCGGCCTTATCGGGACGGGTCAAACCCCGCCGTTTACGTTTCGGGGACCGACCCTGGAGGCCCTGGCGCCTCATCGAGTCGGCCACCGTGTTCACCGACACGTTCCAGCCGTCCTCAACCAGGTCCTCGAACACCCGAGGCGACCCGTAGGTCCCAGGCGTCCCCCCGGAATCGTCAAAGGACGCTTTGACCGCCTCATCGAGAAGGCCCCGGCGGGCCTCGCGTGGTGTCGCCGGGCGATCCAGCCACTTATAGAACGTGGAGGCCGGCATCTCTAAAGCCCGGCAAGCAACCGCGTGGGGAACCCCATGATCGAACCTTTGAGCAGCAATGAACGATGCCACGGTCATCGAGTTGCTTCCTTTACCCAAAGGATCACTGAACGCTTGAGGACATCACGCTCCATCTGGAGCTCAGCGTTCTCACTCTCAAGGAACGCCAAACGAGCCCGCTCATCAACAGTGAGACCCTCAGCCTCGCCGCGCTCGATGCGTTCCTTTTTCACCCAACTACCGAGCGTGCCCTCGTTGATCCCAAGATCCCGGGCCACCTGAGCAATCGACTTCTTCGTCTCTCTCACAATCCGGACAGCTCCCTCCCGGAACTCCGGGTCATACTTGCGTCGTACCTCTGACATGACACCTCCTCCTCATAGTGGAAGTCTCCACACTTTGAGGGGATACCCACAGGTTCGTTCCACTACCCATCGTCGGGGGAGCACCTCAAATGAGTGGGCGGCGATGCGGTTGACGACCTGTGCTGTGATGCCCCGGGTTCGAC
>JAACED010000113.1 GCA_011682695.1 Gammaproteobacteria bacterium | reverse complement strand
CCGGGCTCTTCACCTTCGAGAAGATCAACACCGACCGGTCCGTCCCCAATGTTGGCTGGCGTCAGATCACACGCTGTGATGATCCCGGTTTCGGGTTCAACCGCGATGTGGGCCTTGTATCCATCCCGATAGCTTGATCGGGATTTGTGCATATGACGAGCCTCCGGGTCAACTGTTGAGATCACCCTGTCTTTGACGGTGCCGTCAAAGATCCGCCATGTTCCTTCTGCGTCACCGGGTTCAACATCCTGACCCGAAACCAGGGCCAACAGACCAACCGCGTCGGCAGCCTTGTCATCGAGGGAGACATCGGTGACAGCGTCGAGGATCGCCAGGGCGTCGTTCACGAGTCCCGATACGAGTGCAGCCTTGGCATCAGGGTCGTCCCACGCACACACCGGTTTCCCTGACACGTCATAATCATGAGCCGCAACATCTACCACCCTCGCTTGAGGGACCAGACGGCGGACCCGCCGTATCTGAGACACCAGCTGGGTGACCGTGTCCTGAGTCGCTACTGCGTCATCGAGCAGCGTCGAATCCAACGCCCGGCGCTTCTTCCCGCTCAACACGCCAGTAGCGTCCACGACCTGACGCACCGCATCCCCAATCCGATTCGGGGACTGGGACTTCGCGAGACGTTGACGCCAATACGTGAACACCGTGTAATGCACACCTTCGCCATCAAGAGCAAGACCGCACGCAACCTTCCAACGGATATCGCAACGCAACGCCTCGGCAGCCTGACGATCAGACAAGCCCTCCAACTCCTTGAGGATCATTGCCGACGCCATCACCCCAGCCCGTATCGACGGGCGGCCCCGCAATGACGGAAACAGGTCCTCAAACATTTCATCAGGGAACACCTCGGTGCGGTGATCAGCCAGAAACGCATACACCGACCCCTCGTCAACAAGCTGACGGCACAACGCCTCAGCATCCAACAACTCACGGTTCGGATTGTCTAGACCTTGCATAACGCGCAGTTTCACACACCGCGACCACGAACGCGAGCACCGAATTAATCAACAGGGTCCTAGTCGCCGTCGTCCGGGCCGTAGATCTCGATCTCCCGCCACGCCACCCAGCTCGGGCTCAGCGTGGTCGTCACACGGACCGCGACCACGTCGGTGACCGGCTCGGGGAGCCGGTACTCGAGGATGTCCCCGTCGACGGTCGGGCCGTCGAAACGGTGCAGGGAGACGGTCTTGCCGGACGCGAGCATGGCGGTGATCTCGTGAACGGTCCGTCCGGCCGGCCATTGGGCGACCGTCAGCACGACCGAGCCGACGTCGATCCCGTCGGGGAACGCCACCTCGATCCACTGTGGTGCATCCGCCCCGGAACCCCACTGGGCAGGGCCACCGTCGACGGCGGCCTCCGGCGGCTCGGCCGGAAGGCTTCGTGACGCCCGTACCGGCGCATGGAACGCGACATTGGCGGTGCGGACGTCCGCGGGGCTGCACGGGTCCCGGCGTGCCGGTGACAAGGCGTCGAGCAGCAGACCGTCCTCGTCGACGAGCCCCCAGGTGGCGTCGCCGATCGCTCTCGGCGCCTGCACATACGCCCAGTGCAACCAGCCGTCGAACCCCAGATCACACGAGTCGGCCACCCACGTCTGCAACGTCCATGCCGCCACGTCGAGCTTGGGGTACCGGTCTACGAACGCACCGAACTCGCCCATGATGATCGGCCTGGCCGTGTAGCCGACCATCCCGAAGTTCTCCGCCATCTTCGCCAGGTCGAGGTCGCCGCCCGGATACGCGTGCAAGTCGAAGAAGTCCAGGGCGCTGTCGGCGAGCAGTGGCGCCGTATCGACGTACCAGTCACCCCCGATCGCCGTGGCATTGGGAAACTGAGGTGTGAAGAACCCCATGGTGACCAACCCGTCCGGGTCGTGGCCCCGGATCACCGACGCGACCTGATCGATGTAGTAGCGGATCCCGTCGGTCGTCACGGCTCGCTTCTGCTCCGGGTCGGAGAGGTCGTAGCTGCGGCCGTTTGCAGTCGTCACCACACCGGACGTGAGCGACAGGGGCGGCTGGTCGGCGAAGAACCACTGCTCGTTGAGAATCGACCAGGCGAGGACGGCGTCGAACGCCGCGTCGGCGTCCTCGAGGCCGCCCATCAGATCATCCCAATAGCGCACCGCCGTGGCGACCCCGGGGGCGGTGAGGTAGTGGGCGTTGCGGTACCCGGCGAATTGGCCGGATGCACCCTTGTTGGACTGCTCCCAGTAGCCGCCCTGATCCGGCAGGTCGTTCGATGTCAGAACCAGATAGAGGCCCTGTTGCCGGGCGATGCGGGTCACCTCGGCGATCACCGCCAGATACTCCGGGTTGAGGCCGCGTCCTGTCGAAGAGCCGATGCACGCGTCGCCGGAGCCGCACGAGTCCATGAACATGCGCACCGTCGTGTACCCGGCGTCGGCCAGGCGGGTGAAGTCTGCAGTGACCTGCGCCTCGTCGAAGATCGCCGGTGAGAACCCCCGATCTTCGAAGCCGCCCGCGATCGGCACGATGTTGAAGTAGTCGACCCCGACCGGAACGAACGGCTCAGCGGTATCGGCGACAGCGAACCGGTCACCGTCGACGGTGATCCGCGACACCCGGTGCTCCGGCACGGTCGCCGCAGACGTGGATGTCGAGGCCGGTGGCAGCGTTGCCTGGGTCGTCGCCGGTTGGGTGACCGGGAACGTCGTTGAAGAGCTCACCGGTGCCTCTGTGCCCGTCGAGCAGGATACGGCCGCCAGGGACACGGCCACCACCCAGACACCCAGCCTGCACCTCATCGCGCCTCATCCTATCGGCTGACGTCGACGGTGCAGCCGCGGGTGATCAGGTGGTTTGCAGCACCGCTTCGGTGGTGCCCGATGGTCCCCGGATGAGACGAGGGACTACAGGAGGCTGCGGCGCCTTCTGCCTCGGGCGGAGCGTCGAACGATCCGCTTCGGTGCCTCCGGGGTGAGGTCTGGGGACGCCTCCCAGGAGGCGAGGTCGTCGAGACGGTCGTCGTTGGAGAACATCTTCACGATCGGTTCGAGCAGTCCGGCCTCGTTCTGGATGTTGCGCA
>JAACED010000112.1 GCA_011682695.1 Gammaproteobacteria bacterium | reverse complement strand
CATTGAGGGATCAACACCGCGAAGGGTCGGAAGACCGCTGAGCCGTTCCACTCTCGGGTAGACGATGAGTCTGTCGACGGCGCCGATCGACGTACTCGTCTTGGTGAACACGAAGGGGTCACTTCTCGAGACCGTTGCGGGTCCGAGTTCATAGATGCCTCTCGTGTGACAAGTGATTTCGTACGTGCCTGTGAAGACGACGCCGGGTACGAGCGAGCCGATCCGAAAACGTGCTTCGCCCAACTGGCGGATCTTGTCTTCGATCGTGACGTATCGCGATACTCGTGGCGTGTTACTTCTCGTGATCAGCTCCACGGAGACGGTGTCGCCTTCCTGTACGAGTGCGGGGTGGAGGTGGCGAGAGACGGTGATGTCCACAATGCCCCCGCGTATGCTGAGCCAACCGACGAAAACGGCGCCGACAATGAGGAGACCAAGTCCCGCGAGTTCGATATCCCCGAGGACAGCCCACAGGACGAGGAGTGCGAGGGCAGCTCCGAGAGCTGCCCATCCTCGCTCTGTGATGGTCATCCAGACCTACTTCCGGGCACGCGGACATGGCGCAGCACCGAATCGATCACTTCAGCGACCGTGGTTCCGCGCATCAGTGCTTCCGGGCGCAGCACCATGCGATGCTCGAGTACCGGGCGTGCCAGTGCCTTGATGTCGTCCGGCGTCGCGAAGTCGCGTCGTTGCATCGCGGCGCGGACACGGGCGACTCGTTGCAGGTGCAGTGCGGCACGGGGAGAGGCGCCGAGGAGAAGTTCTCCGTGACGCCGGGTCGCTTCCACCACGTCGACGATGTACCCCTGGAGGGAGCCGGCCACGTGGATGTGGCGGGCGATCTCACTCATCTCCCGGACGTCCTCCGCCGTCGCCATCGGTTTGAGGTCGTCGAAACTCGAATGTGTGCCGTGAGTTTCGAGCATTTGTATTTCTTTCTCGTATGTCGGATAGCCGACTACGAGGCGCATCATGAATCGGTCGAGTTGGGATTCGGGGAGCGGGTAGGTTCCTTCATGCTCCAAGGGATTCTGCGTCGCGATCACCATGAACGGTGGGGGCAGCGGGCGAGTGACTCCGTCCACGGTCACCTGGAGTTCCTCCATCGCTTCGAGTAGTGCAGCCTGGGTCTTTGGCCCTGCACGGTTGATTTCGTCGCCAAGAACGATGTTGGCGAAAATCGCTCCGGGCTTGAAGATGAACTCCGTCTTGGCTCTGTCCCAGATCGATACGCCGGTGATGTCCGAGGGGAGAAGGTCGGGTGTGAATTGCACACGATGAAAGCGGCAATCCAGAGACCTCGCCAAAGACTTGGCCAGGAGCGTCTTTCCGACTCCCGGGACATCCTCGATGAGGACGTGACCGTCCGCCATCAAGGACATTGCGATCAGCTCGATGATCTCACGTTTGCCCTGGATGACGGTTTCCACGTTCGAGGCGATCGCCTCGAACAGGTCGGCGAAGCGATCGATACGTTCTCGAGCCGGGATCGTCGTTACCAAAAGGGTCTCACCTCCGTGTTGGAGCCTATCAGCGCGACGAAGATGCGCGCTGTGTGTGAAGCACTCTTGCAGACGGGCGAAGCAACTGAGGTCTCCGTCAGTGGCGGATCCAAATCGACTGCGTTCGAGTTGCAGAGGCCGAGCGTGAAACTGCGCGGTATGATCAGCGTGTCCCGGGGAGCTTGAGGAGGCACGTGGGCGGGGTGAGACGGGCGGTTGCCCGCAGACCTGATCTGTGGATGGAAGCAGCGCGTTCTGCGTTCGCGTTCGCTCCGAATGCCTGGTGGAGACGGTTTCCGTTCCTTCCGCTTCCTGAAGCTCGCTATCTGGCATGGCGGCGTTTCACAGCGTACGGATCTGCCGACCGGGCACTGTCCGGTGAGGATGTCGTCGCGTTTCTCGAGTGGCGACGTCGACTGCGGACCTCACGATGAGTGAGGTTCTCGATCGTGCGATCAGCGAACTCGATGGAGTCGCGTCCGCTCACATCGAAACAGACGGTTCCTCCGTCGTGGGTGTCAAGGTCACCCTTCTCGAGGGTGCCGACGAACGAGCCATAGGGTTGGCAATCAGTAGGATCCTGGAAGCGCACGGATATCGTTCTCGGGTGGCTCCGGAGCGGGTGAAGGTCGAACCGGATGCCCCGCCGATGCCACCGGTCGAAGTCACCGCACAGCCGAAACGTGAGCACGCGGTGAATCTGGAATCGGTAACGGTCGAGGAGAGTTGGGTCGGCGCGACAGTCACGGTCGTGGATTCGGCCGGCGGCAGTGTGACGCTTCGCGCAGGATCCACGGGCAAGGGGCGCAAGAAGGCCATCGTTGACGCCGTGGCTTCCCTGCTCGCCGAGAACGCTGCTTCGCCGCCACGTCTCGTCGAAGTGATCCAGCGTGAAGACAACGTACTCCTCGTCGTCCTCGAAGATATCGACGGGGCAAGGCTCGCCGGAGCTTCTGTCATCCGTTCAGGGTTGGACTTCGCGCTTGCCACCGCAGTGTGGGCGGCCCTCACCAGGTAGCTGCTGCACCAGCCCCGTCCGCATTCGGTGTCCAGCCATGGCTGATAGCTGAGAGTTGTCCCTACGCGCTGTGTGCCGGGATGAGTTCGATCACGACGTCGTCGCCGCCGGAGACTGAGGCAGCGGCAACCTGATCATCCTGATGGTCCTGATCATCCTGAGACGCCGGGGTGCCCATGCTCTGTTCGTACTCGGCTCGGCGAGCGAGGACATCACGAATAAACATTCTGGCGGCATCCACCTGAGCGTCGGCGAGCACCTCGACATCGGCTTCGGTGGTACTGATCACCCTGACACCGCGGCTGCGCAAGTCTTGAAGGATGACTTCCTGAACGAGCAAGTCTGAAGAAAACGCTTCGAGCGAAGGAACCACGACCGCGTCTGCGTGGCCCGCACCAATAATCTCGAGCAAAGCACGGAACGCTTCGTCGCAAAGTTCACCGCTCGGGCTCCTTGCGTCCTGGCACATCGCGAGGAGTTGGTAGCCCTGTTCGGAGGTCCAGCGTCGAATCCGCTCCGATTGAGCAAAGATCGATCCGCCGTGCGACCGATC
>JAACED010000111.1 GCA_011682695.1 Gammaproteobacteria bacterium | reverse complement strand
CCTCATCCAACGCATAGGAGCCGGCCACGGCGCCGACCTCGAGAGCGAGGGGAACCTCGGATCGGTGGGCGATCAGCCCTGATTCGTCCTTGATGTCGAGGACCATCGCGTTGATCTCGGTTCGGCTCGCGAGGTCGAGGAACGGTTCCCACAGGTCCTTTCCCGGCAGCCACATGATCGCGTGGGTGGCACGCACGATGCGAGGCTCGAGAGTGATCTCGAGGAGTGTCTCCGCTCCATCCCATTCGACTTCGACCGGCATCCATGCGGGTCGTTCGACGCTCACCGTTCCCGCCACGGCGGGCAGCAGCTCGAAGGTCCCGTCGGCCCCGGTCGTCGTGCCGAGATCGCCCAGACGAACGGTGGCGTCGGAGAGCGCGTCGCCCGACGCCGTGACGATACGGCCCTGGAACACGACAGGAGCGAGTCGCACCCGGACAGGCGTCTGCGGAGGCTCGGCGACGCTCAGCGACGTCGGGTGGTACCCGTCGGCCGAAACGGTGACCGTCAGCGGAAAGTCCTCCGGCAGAACTCCGAACTCCTCACCGTTCCCGACGGGCTCCCCGGCGATGGTGATGTCCGCCAGAGAGACGGCGTTCCCCGCGGTGTCGAAAACCAGGACCGAGACCGGCACCGGCTTCGGCTTCGGTTTGGGGAGCACTCTCCTGCCAACCGTGACGACGGACGTGCATCCTGCCGCCATCACGGCAAGGGTGAGGACAACCGCCCAGAAGCGAGAAAGTGAACCCGGCACGCAAAAAGCGTACACCTGCCCGAACTTCAAGCTGCACTTCTCGTTGAGCGTGTCGGCGCCGCGTGCTACCTTGGCTTTGTTCTGGAGATGTCAGGGGGACCAGAAGCTGTGGCGAAGACGCGACGAACGTCTGTGCCGATCTATGACACGGTCGGCATGTACCTGGAAGAAGTCTCGTCCCACGATCTGCTTACTGCAGAAGACGAGGTGCGGCTCTCACGTGTGATGGAAGCCGGCCGCAAGGCGCAACACCGCCTCGACGGCGACGAGCCACTGACCCCGGAGGAACGCGCCCATCTGTATCGCCTCGTCCACGAAGGGGCCGAAGCCAAGATGACGTTCATCCGCTGCAACCTCCGTCTGGTCATCTCCATCGCCAAACGGTACGCGGGAAGAGGGCTGGACCTCCTCGACCTGATCCAGGAAGGCAATCTGGGCCTCATCAGGGCGGTCGAGAAGTTCGACTGGAGAAAAGGGTTCAAGTTCTCCACGTATGCCACGTGGTGGATTCGCCAGGCGATCACCCGGGGACTCGGCAATCAGGCGCGAACGATCCGGCTCCCCGTCCACATGGTCGACGTCGTGCGGACCGTCCAGGAGACCGAACAGACCCTCACCGAGATCCTGCACCGGCATCCGACCCCCGACGAGATCGCTCAGGCGAGCGGCCTCGAACCGGACCGTGTCGCCGCCGCCGCGGCCGCCCCCGGCGACACCGTGTCGCTGGATCGGCCGGTTGGTGACGACGGCGACGCCGAACTGCGCGACTTCGTCGAGGACGACACCTCTCCGGACCCGTTCGGCTACGTCGTGGATGTCATGCGAAGGCTCTACCTGCGTGACGCCCTGCGCATCCTCGGCGAGCACGAACGCCAGGTGCTGATCCTGCGTTACGGACTCGACGACGGCATCCCTCGCACCTTGTCCGATGTCGGCAAACTCTTGAACCTCACCCGGGAACGGATCCGTCAGATCGAGGCGAGAGCGCTGTCGAAGCTGCGCCACCCCTCCTGCAACCTCGACCTGGCGACGCTGCTCTGATGCGCGGCGCCCCAGATCGATCCTCCGATACAATGCGCTGATGCTCGGATTGATCTTCCCGTTCAACCTGCTCTGGGCGCTCTTCATCGCCTCGATCGCCGGTGCGATCGGCGCGCGGCTGGCCGGCCGTCGCGGGATGGGGTGTCTGACCTCGATCGTTCTCGGATTCATCGGGGCCCTGCTGGGCGGCTGGCTGGCATCGAAACTCGCACTGCCGCTCGGACCGACCGCAGGTGGCCTCCCGGTGATCTGGGCGATCATCGGTGCGGCGCTGTTCGTCGCCGTCCTCAACCTGCTGTCGGGAAAGAAGTGACATGGGATCACTCGACAAGCTGAGCATCGCCAGGAGCCGGCCGGCCTCGCCACACCGGAATGGCCCTCGGACCTGCCGCAGGTGGCCTCCCGGTGATCTGGGCGATCATCGCAGCGGCACCGTTCGTCGCCGTCCTCAACCTGCTGTCGGGAAAGAACTGACATGGGATCACTCGACAAGCTGAGCATCGCCAGGAGCTGGCTGCCTCGCTACACCGGAATGGCCCTCGACGAATTCGGCGAGTACATCCTGCTGACGAACTTCCGTACCTACATCGAGCGATTCGCCGATCGTTTCGGGTGCACTATCAGGGGAACGGACCACGCGATGCAGGCCGCAACCAACCACGACGGCCTCACCATCATCAACTTCGGCATCGGCACGGCGAACGCCGCCACGATCATGGATCTGCTCATCGCGATCGATCCGAAAGGCGTTCTGTTCCTTGGCAAGTGTGGTGGGCTGAAACACTCGACGGAGATCGGCCACTTCATCCTCCCGATCGCAGCGATCAGGGGCGAAGGCACCTCCAACGACTACTTCCCGCCCGAGGTGCCGGCACTGCCTTCGTTCAAGCTGCACAAGTTCGTCTCCGACAAGATCGCCGAGCATGGCTACGAGTACCGCACCGGCGTCGTGTACACCACGAACCGCCGGGTCTGGGAGCACGATGACAAGTTCCTCACCCGTCTCCACGAGTTGACCGCACTCGCCATCGACATGGAGACCGCGACCCTGTTCATCGTCGGCCACGCCAATCAGATCGCTCGCGGCGCCCTGCTGCTCGTGTCCGATGTTCCGACCACTCCCGACGGCGTCAAGACCGAAGAGAGTGACGAGGAGGTCACTCGCAACTGGACGGACATCCACTTGAACCTGGGGATCGAAGCCATGACCGAGATCGCCGTGAAGGGCGAGTCGATCAAGCACTTCACGTTCTAGTGCCTCGACCGGCAACCTTTGCGGTGTTCTGCCGGCCAGGAACGCCGCTCGCTGCGTTCTCCGCCTCAACGCACCTGCAGGTGCGCCTTC
>JAACED010000110.1 GCA_011682695.1 Gammaproteobacteria bacterium | reverse complement strand
GCTGCCGCCGATAAGGACACCGATGATGCTGCCCTGGTCAGGAGACTGCGACTCATACCGCGAGCCGGTCTCGGGATCCTTGTGGCGATCTTCGTCGCCATGATGTATGCCGCGCACAACATCTGACCGGCTCCCGGACATCGTCGGCCCTCACGCCAGCCCTACGAAGACCGGCGCACTCGCTTCCTCGACGAAAGTCACCGGGTGCTGATCTAGAGGCCGCCGGCGGTGAACGCGCCGCCGACGATGTGGAACAGATGGATCGATTCGCCGAGAATGAACCGATCCGGGTTTCCCGGAGGCTCCATTCCTCGAGAGGCATCACAGGCTCGACGAGGATGTCCTGTCTGCTGCTGATGTTGGTGGGGGTGGCGGTCCCGTTGGTCATGCAGCGATCGGCTCCTTTCCAGTATCGCATGTCGGTGTGATAGCCGCCGCGTGGGCTCGGAGTTGGGTGACGAGGGCTGGCATCTGCCGGTAGCCTTTGACCCGCCGGAAGCTCTTTTCGGCTTCGAGCATCCCCGCCGCGCACCAGCGGCGTCGCATTTCACCGTCGCGCCACCGTTTCACGTTCGAAGTGGTGGTCCGGGCGATCGAGATCATCGACTCGATCGGGTTGGTCGACATCAACGTTCTGAGCAGGCTGCCGGTGACTCCGAGCCGCCGGACGGTAAACATCTCGGTGAGGCCTTCGCGGATCGATCCGGCGGCATCCGGGAACGTGCCTTCTATCTCGGTGGCGAGCCGGCGGGCAGCGGCGAGACCCTGGCGAGACCCTGGTCAGGGTCGGGGTGGTTGAACGCCTCACCGAGGCGCCGACGCACCCGTGGGCGCTCCGCTTTGGGCAGGTGACCTTCAACATTATCGGTTTACCGGCCCTCGGTGGCTGGGTTTCGGTCGGTCGGCGTGGAGGTCTATGACTGGTTGCTGACGGTGTGAGACACTCGACTGGGAGGAGTAGCTGATGGATTTGAGGGTGGTTGTTGTCGAGGGTGGTCATCGTCTTGGCGGGGAGGGGCCATTCTGTGATCTGGCCAACGCTTATCTTGGCCATCTCCAGGCGCGTGGCTTCGCTGCGGGTACGGTGCGCGGCTATGCGTTCGATTTGTTGAACTTCGGCCGGTTCCTTGTCGAGCGGGACGTTTCGGTCGGCGAGGTTGTGGCCGGGGACCTGTTCGACTGGTTGGGCTGGCAGGCGAGGCCGAAGCGGAGATCGACCGGGAAGGTGGTGGTGTTGGACGGCCGGCGGGGAGCGGCTGCGGCGACGATGAACCGGCGGGTGGCTGCTGTGCGGGGGTTGTTCGAGTACGCGGTCATCACTGGCGTCCGTGTCGACAACCCGGTGCCGCCTGGTCGTCGCTCGACGGGTCTGCGTGTCCGTCCTCGTCGGGGGATGCTTGGGCACCTGGGGGGCCGGCGGGGAAGGGTCGATGGTCGGCTGGTGCGTCAGGATCGTCGACTGCCCGAGAGCCTGGGTGCCGAAGAGGTCGCCTCGTTCGTGGCTGATCTGGAGACTCATCGGGATCGTGCCGTGGTTCTGGTCATGGTGCTGGGCGGGTTGCGGGCAGCGGAGGTGCGGGGATTGTTGTTGGCCAACGTGGGCGGAGCCTGTCAACCTTTTTGAGACGGGTGGTTCATGGTTTTATTGGGTCGGGGTGTCCTCCTCGGGTTTGTTGATCCACGCGATGTGTGGGAGCGGTGGTGGTGTCGGGGGTTTGCGAACGAACCGTTCGGGATGTGTCTGGTAGGCGGCGTTCAGGACGGCGGCTCGTCGCTTCTGGATCGCTTCGGCCCGGTCGTAGTGGACGTCGGCGGGGGTGTGAAACCCGATACCGGAGTGACGATGGCTGTTGTTGTACCAGTCGAAGAAGCTTCTCGTGAAGCTCTGGGCGTCTTCGAACGATCCGAACCGGCGTGGGAAGCCGGGCCGGTACTTGAGCGTCTTGAACTGCGATTCGGAGTACGGGTTGTCGTTGGACACATGCGGCCGGCTGTGGGACTTGGTGACGCCGAGATCGCCGAGCAGGTGAGCTACCGGTTTGGACGCCATCGACGCTCCCCGGTCGGCGTGGATCGTCAACTCGTCCCGTTCGACACCCTGGCTGCGGATCGTGTCAGCCAACAACCGTTCGGCGAGGTGCGCCCGTTCGGCTCGTGCGAGCATCCAGCCCGGTATGTAGCGGCTGTAGATGTCGATGATCACATACAGGTAGTAGTACGTCCATTTCGCCGGCCCCAACAGTTTCGTTATGTCCCAGGACCACACCGCGTTCGGGCTGGCAGCAACCAGCTCGGGTTTCACCCGGGCAGGATGGGTGGCCTGGCGGCGACGCTCAGACACCTCACCGGCATCTCGCAGGATCCGATACATCGTTGCGGTCGATGCCAGATACACGCCGTCGTCCAACAGTTTGGCATACACGGTGGCGGGCGCCTCGTCGACATGTTCGGGTTCGTGCAGGACCCGGAGTATCTCTTTGCGTTCAACCTGGTCAAGGGCCCTGGGCTGCGGCGCCGCAACCCGATCGGGTCTCGCCGGGACGGGGCTCTTGCGATGCCGGCGATAGTGCGTGGCACGGGGCCGTCCCACCGCCACACACGCCGCGACGACACCCACCATCGGGGCCAGCTCGCCGATCGCCGCATCGATCACTTCGCCTCGCCTCCCATCGCCGGGGCGCTGTCGGTGGCGAGTTGCTCCAACAGCGCCGAGAGTTTTCCCTGCACCTCGATCACCCGACGTGCCGTCCCCAACTCTTCTTCGAGCCGCCCGACACGACGGCGCAGCCGCACGTTCTCCCGCTCGACCGGACCGACCGGTTGGCGTCCCGGTTTCGCAGCCAACGCCTCGAGCGCACCCCGGTCGCGTTGCTTACGCCACTCCGAGATCAACGACGTATACAAACCCTCCCTGCGCAACAGGGCACCCTTGGCGTCACGATCCAAGCCCTCATACTCGGCGAGGATCTCCAACTTGTATCTCGCCGAATACGACCGGCGCTTTGCCCGCTCCGGGACCTCAGGATCCGGATCGGCCGCCCGGCCGACAGAGCCAACCGGCCGATCCTCTGCAGTAATAGACATCCAGCATCTCTCCTCTCGTCGCCCTCCCAAGACAGTAATTCACCTACACGATCTGTCTCACCAAAGGTTGACACAGAGGGTAATGCTCGAAAGATTCAGTCGACAGGCCGTGAGGATGGTCGATCTGCCATGCACCAGACTCAATCGGAAGTGGGTGATCGCCCCATTTGCTGGGTGCGGTTCCTGTTCGACGGAAGGCTCTAAGCTCAACGGTCAATGCAAGGCGTTCGACATTGGCGACCATCGGTCTTCCCGGACAATTGGGTCTCTCCCGGCCCCAGTCCGCGCCGGCCGATGCCCGCAGTAATCGGCATTTCGGCACAGATAGCACTCTTGTTGTTGGTCGCCCGGTTGCCCGGGGGGCCGCTCTTGGTGACACTGGCATTGTCGTTGTGGGCTTTGAGATCCCAACAAAGGGCGATTCAGGCGCTCGCATTCACGTGGCTCTTGGTCTTCGCCAATTCGGCACTGACACAGCCTCTGCCACTTGAGTATCGACTGGTTGTCATAGTGGCAGCGGCGACTGGCGTCCATCTTCGAACGAGGTTGCCCATTCCCGAACCCCAGCGCCGTCTCGTCCTCGCGGTAGATGTATTTGTGCTCTTCTCGGTGCTGGGTTCTTTCATTGTGAGCTACAGCCTCGCGGTGTCGCTTCTCAAGCTGGCGTTGCTTTGGTTGACGGTGCGCACCGTGGTGATTGCCTCAACGGACACCAACGACGACAGGAGATCTCAGAACGAGTGGTGGGTGGCCTTCGGGAAGGTCCTGATTCTCGCAAGTATTCCGCTTCTGTTGCTGCCAGCGGGGTTCCTCAGGAACGCGCGGGGGTTCCAGGGATTGCTGAAC
>JAACED010000109.1 GCA_011682695.1 Gammaproteobacteria bacterium | reverse complement strand
TGGGTGGCTCAGGTCGGGTCGGTGTCGGGTTCTCGGGTTGGGTCGGTGTGTCGTGTTTCACCGGCCGACACCCGTATCGCCCGGCCGCGGCCCAAGGACTTCGACACTTCGGCGATGCGAGCAGCGGCAACCGTGGCGACAATGTCGACCCTCCCCGGAAACCGGGACGTCCGGCAGTAGCATTGAGGCGAGGGAAGATCCAAAGATGCACGAATGTCCGGTGTGCGCGACACCTGTGCCAGAAGGCCGCGTACGCTGCCCGCAAGGGCACTACCAACTTGTCACCTGTGTGTTCTGCGGAACCGAGCGCGCCCGCGCCGTCACCCTGTGCCCCATCTGTGGCCGGACTTGGCTCGATGAGCCATACGGCGAAGTCGAAGCGTCGCCGCAGGACAGCATCCCGCAGACACGCGTGCTGAGGACACCGGGACCCTCCGACGCCGAGTTGACGGCGGCAACCATGCAACGTCCCTGGAGCTCCCCGGACGACGAGGAAGACGTCGAGATGATCGACCTGCGCAAGTTGGCGGTCCTCGACCGTGACAAGACCCGCTGGTTGGAGATCGGTCGCTACGCGGCGCTCGTGATGGTCTGCGTGGGACTGGTCGTGCTGGCTTCCTTCATGTTCAACGAGTGGGGAACCCAGGTCGACACCATGACTCCACCGGTGGCCGCGATCACCGCGACCCACCAGGTGGCCGCCACGACTTCGACCGTCACCCAACCACAGGTGAGCGTCGCCGCCACCAGCGCCACGAATCCCACGACTGCTCCCACAACTGCTCCCACAACGACGACCACCACGACGGCGGCTCCGTATGTGGTGCCGATCGGCGATGCGGTGCCCGTCGACGACCTTCGTCTGACCGTCTACGGGATCGGCGACCTGCGCTTCGGCGACCCGAGCGAGGAAGTCGCCGGCGTGCTGGCGGCCACGTTCGGCCGGCCCGACTTCGGGGCGCCGGCCGAACCGGGAACGGATCATCCCGGAGTGTGCCCGGGATCGGCAAGCAGCGTGTTGCGTTGGGGAATCCTCGAGATCACGTTCAGCGACGGCGCCTTTGCCGGGTACCGGCTCGACGCGCGCCTCGGGGATCAGGACTCGGCGACGGCCGAGCTGCGCACCGCCTCGGGGTTACAGGTCGGTGCCACCGTCTCGACACTGGAGACCATCTATCGCTCCTATCACATCGTCTACGACCAGACACCAGACTTCGGACCAGAGTTCAGCCTGCAGCGGTCCAATGGCGACGAGCTGATCTGGGGCCCGCTCACCTCCACCGATCCCGACGGTGTGGTCCTCGGCGTGTACTCGCCGACGGCCTGCGACTGAGCGCAACCACGGGCCGGTTTCGGCGAATTCGTGGCCACGTCACAGACGTCGAGGAGTACCATCGCTCCAAGAGGAGTCTGGCCATAGCAACGTGTGTCGTGTGCGAAGATTACGTGCCGCGAGGCCACACCCGGTGTGTGCGCGGACACCATCAGCTCGCGACCTGTCCGTTCTGTGGGACCGATCGTCGCCGCTCGATCCCCACCTGCCCGAAATGTGGGAACCCCTGGATCGACGAGCCGTACCAGGAGTCCGCGGGATCCTCGCCGCAAGAGCCGGACGGCTAGGACTCCTTGGCCCTCTTTGGCCGACGGGGCGGTGGTTGTTTGAGGCTTGAATCGCCGGGGGACACCCCCATCGACCTCGTCGCGTGCCTCGCCTCGGCCACTCCCCCCTGAGGGGCTAGCCGCCGAGGGTTACCGAGAACGGCTCCGTCGGATACAGCACGTAGCGGCCGTCGGGGGTCAGTTCGGAACGAACCGGGATCCATAGTTGCCGCAGACCGCCGCGCATCGACCAGGCCAGGTTCACCGCCTGTGACAGAGAGAACCCGCTGTCGAGTGCGAACGTGTCCGACACGCTCTGGGCGACGGACATGAGCGCGCCGGCCGACCCGAGCGACCCGACCCTGCGATATAGAGCCAGTATGGCGACGCGCTGACGCTGCAGCCTGGTGAGCTCGTCGTCACCGGCGACGGCCCGCCACTGCCCGTCGACGAATTCGTCCTGGGTTCGGTTGTGCACCCAGAAGAACGCGGCGTTCCCATCCAGGAGGTTGCAGCCGGCCGGAACGATGACCTGTCCGCCGACCCCTCTGGCGGTATCCGAACAAATTTCAACGCCGCCGAGCGCGTCGACGATCCGCCCGAAGCCGTTGTAGCCGATCGCGACGAAGTGCGCGATCCGCACCCCGGTGAAGTCCTCGAGGGCGAGCGCGACGAGATCGGCTCCCCCGGCGACCCCGGGGCATCCCTGGAACAGGAGTGACAGGCGCATCGGCGTGCCGGTGCACGGGTTGTTGATGTACAGGCTGCGGGGCACCGACACCAAGATCGGTCCGCCGCCGGCGTCGATGGCGAGAAAGATCGCATCCGCGTACCCGACCGACGGGGTGCCGTCCGAACCGATGAGCAGGTAGCCGGTGTAGCCGGCAGGCGGCGACGTGGGCGGAGGGGGAAGCGGCGCCGGCGCTTCCGCGTCGGTCGTGGTGGTCTCGGGAGGAGCGAACACATCGATGCCCGACTTGCGGTAATCGACCTCGAACGGGACGGGGATGACGTTCGTGAAATCGACCGAGTCGTCATCGACGAACTGCTCGGGTGACGCCGCCGGTGCACTCAGCGCCGCGAGACGTACGCGGGCCGCCGACGGGTCGAAGTCGACCCGTTCGACGCTCTGCCAGCCGGCCCAGAGCTGGTATCCGTACCAGCCGCCGTACGCGAGGCCCGCCGCGACGATGATGATCCCTGCGGCCACCAGGAGACCGGGCACCGTCCAACGGCGGGTTGGCGGACGCCGATGCGAAGGCGGCTTTCGGTGTGACGTCGGCGTCCGGCTGGGCGACGTCTTCTTCCGGCGGTGCGACGTCGGTTGAAAGTCGCTTCGTCCCGGGTCGTCGTTCACACGCGAGAGCATACCGCCGGGCTGCGGGTCCGCCGGGTGTGTATCGCGCCGACCCGCTCAGTCGGCCCGCTGGGCCGAACTCGGCCAGTCGACTCGGTCAGTCGACTCGCTCAGTCGTCGGAGAGGCGCAGCCGTGCAATCGCAGGGTCGGCGAGGCTGCCGAAATACAGGTACCCGTCGTATTGGCGGACGCCGGTGATGACTGCATACGCGCCGTCGGGATCCTGAAGGTTGTGCACGACGGTGCCCTGCTCGTCCACTCCCAGGACGATCGCATGGCGTGA
>JAACED010000108.1 GCA_011682695.1 Gammaproteobacteria bacterium | reverse complement strand
CGACGCACCTGCAGGTGCGCCTTCGTTGTGCGGCCTTGCGACCAGACGCCCCTGCCTCGGCATCGACACCCCGAACGTCACCGGCCAAGGCACTTGTTGGTCTGGTGGTGGGTCGCGTGGGATTCGAACCCACAACCTGCGGATTAAGAGTCCGTTGCTCTGCCAGGTTGAGCTAGCGACCCAGAGGAAGAAGAGGATAGACGTTTGACGTTCTCTCCCTCCAATCCCATGACCGCCAGAGCGTCGATCCATCCCATGGTGCGGTGCCAGGCGTCCGTGCTCCGTCGCACCAGTGACACGGCAGATCCCATGTGGAAGCCGGTTCTTTCGGTATCCCGTCCCAGCCGGTTTCATGAAGGTCTTGTGGAAGTCGGGATCAGGGAGGTTCAGGACCGTTCCCCAGTGGGCCTTGGCCGCTCCATCGCTGTTTCCCTGGTGCAGGTGGAGTGAGAGCACGAATTCGGCACTTGGATCGTGATGCCTGCGAACCCAGGCCAGGAAGACACGCAGGACTCTTGGATCAGCGTTCGTGAGTGACAGCATTGTCTTCGCTTTGCCGCCCTCGCCCCAGTAGAGAGCAGTCCCGGTGACCCACAAAGGGTCGGTGCAGAGGAGTTTGGTTTCCGCCTTGGATGCAAGGCGGATGCGCTCGATCTGCACTCGCCGTCGGTGTCGAGTATCCCGGGGCACCCCTTGTTGGCTTCGTGTTCGAGATCCGAGGGCTGCGATAGCCCCTTTGCTCAGACGAATCCCAGAGCACCATCCGGCCAGTGTCCCCTTCGGGACCGGGATGAGATCCATGATCTCGCCGTAGCTCCATCCGAGCCGGCGGAGGGCACGTCCCAGTTCGGCGCGTTCCCAACGGGACAGGTCGCCCCATGTCGAAGCCTGTCGCAGGAGGCCGGTTGGTGCCAGGGACTTTACATGTGCACCGTATCGCAGGGGTGTGACATCCGGGAACCAGCGCTCGGCCGGCTTGTCGCCGCCGGGCAACGTGGCACAATGGCGCACGCCGGCAGCGCTTGTCGGCAGTACGGGCTGTGGCGCAGTTTGGCAGCGCACCTGCTTTGGGAGCAGGGGGCCGCCGGTTCAAATCCGGCCAGCCCGACGTACGCGGAGGCCGCACTATCCTGCGGCCGACGCGGGTGTAGCTCAATGGTAGAGCCCCAGCCTTCCAAGCTGGTCATGAGGGTTCGATTCCCTTCACCCGCTCTGCGGACCGACCGAATGGAATCTGCCCCCGTAGCTCAGAGGACAGAGCAGGAGCCTTCTAAGCTCTTGGTCGGGGGTTCGAATCCTCCCGGGGGCGCCGGGTTCGGTTCGCACATGGTGGCCGTAGCTCAGTTGGATAGAGCGCCGGGTTGTGGTCCCGGAGGTCGCGGGTTCGAAACCCGTCGGCCACCCCAAAGAGACGGCGTCAGCGCGCCGTCTTCCCGTTAAAGCGAGGTAACGAGGTTGAGTACCAACGTCACGGACGCAGGTCCGTTCGAGAAACTGATGACCTTCGAGGTCTCCAGCGAGACGCTGCTTGCAGCAGAGAACCGGGTGGCACGCAAACTGTCACGCGAAGTCAAGATCAAAGGGTTCCGACCCGGCCGCGCGCCGCGAAGAGTCGTCGAATCCGTGGTCGGTGGGGAGCGACTGCGAAGCGACGCGATCGACGATCTCCTTCCGGCGTTGATTGCCGAAGCGCTCAACGAGTGCGGACTCGTTCCTGCGGTGAACCCGAGTGTCGACAAGATCGAGGACGTCGACGACGGTATCGAAGTGCAGGTCAGAGTGACCCTCTGGCCAGAACTCGACACGGTCCCCGAGTTTCGTGACCGCGAGGTCGAGGTCAATGTCCCCGACGTCGACGAAGAAGAGATGCGGTCTCAGATCGACCGGATGCGTGACCAGTTCTCCGAACTGGAGACGGTCGACCGTCCGGTCGTGGAGGGTGATTTCGTTGCGATCGACCTGAGTGCCACTCTCGACGGCGAGCCGGTCGAGAACGCCACGGCCGGCGACCTGTTGCTCGAGGCGGGGTCCGGCTCGTTCATCGAGGGTATCGACGAGCATATCATCGGCAAGAAGGCCGGCGACATCGTCGAGTTCGACGGCCCACTTCCTGCCGGTTTCGGCGACAGGGTCGGCGAGCAGGTCACCTTTCGGGTCCTCGTCAAGGAGGTCAAGGAGAAGCGATTGCCCGATCTGACCGACGAGTGGGTCTCCGATGTCACCGAGTTCGAAACGGTGGAGGAGATGCGCAGTGACTTGGAGCGACGGATGACAGAGGTCAAACGCGCCGGCTCGATCACGCAGCTTCGCAACGGAATCCTCCAGCAGCTTCTCGATGAGATGGAACTCGAGATTCCCGAAGGGGTCATCGGAGCCGAGATGGGCACCGTTTCGCCCATGAGCTCGAAGGACAAGGGATCTCGCTGGCCGACTACCTGCGGGTCACCGGCCAGAACGAAGAGGCGTTCGTCGGTGACCTTCGCAGTCGGGCCGACCGTAACGTGCGAACCGACATCTTGCTCAACGCGATTGCCAAGGCAGAAGGCATCGAGGTGACCGAAGAAGACGTTGCCGAAGTGATGGGTTCGCTCGCTCGACAAGCAGGTCGGGAGCCGGAGGAGTTCCGTGCCGAGTTCGGTGAACAAGAGAATGTCGTGCGCGGTGATATCCTGCGTCGCAAGGCGCTCGAGACGCTCGTGAACGCAGCGGTCCCGATCGACGAGAACGGAAGCCGGATCGTCCTGATTCCCGAAGGGACGAAGGACGACGATCAGCCGGTAGAGGAGACGGAATGAACGCCGAGAACTACATCGTCCCAACGGTTGTCGAATCAACGAGTCGAGGTGAGCGTGCGTTCGACATCTACAGCCGATTGCTGAAAGATCGCATTGTCTTCCTCGGTACTCCTATTGACGACACCGTCGCCAATCTCATCATGGCGCAGCTGTTGCACCTGGAGAGCGAAGACCCCGACAAGGACGTGTACCTCTATATCAACTCTCCGGGCGGTTCGATCACGTCGCTGTTCGCGATCTACGACACGATGCAGTACATCAAGCCGGCCGTTACGACCGTGTGCATGGGCATGGCGGCTTCGGCGTCGGCGGTGATCCTTGCCGGTGGGGAAAAGGGCAAGCGGTTCGCGCTGCCACACGCCCGCGTGATGCTGCACCAACCGTCGGGCGGCGCCCAGGGCCAGGCGTCCGACATCGAGATTCAGGCTCGTCTCATCATGCAGATGCGTGAGCAGCTCAATCAGATTCTCGCCGATCACACCGGCCAGACCATGGAGAAGGTGTCCGAGGACACCGAGCGGGACTTCTGGATGCTCGCCGAGGAGGCGAAGGATTATGGGATCATCGACGATATTCTCTCGCGGCGAGAGCTCACCGCGGTGACGGGAGCGTAATGGCGAAGTTCGGTGAAGGCAGTGAACTGTTGAAGTGCAGCTTCTGCGGCAAGTCACAGAAGCAGGTCCGCAAGCTGATCGCCGGGCCTGGCGTCTACATCTGCGACGAGTGCATCGAGTTGTGCAATGAGATCATCGCCGAGGAATTCACTGAACAAGAGACCGTTGGGATCACCGAGCTGCCAACGCCACATGAGATCTACGAATTCCTCGAGGACTATGTCGTTGGACAGGATCGCGCCAAGAAGGTCCTGTCGGTCGCCGTCTACAACCACTACAAGCGGGTGCAGGCCGGTAACGAGAACAAAGAGGATGTCGAGCTGCAGAAGTCGAACATCCTGCTGATCGGCCCGACCGGCTGTGGCAAGACACTGCTTGCCCAGACACTGGCCAGGCTGCTGAACGTTCCGTTCGCACTCGCCGACGCGACCGCGCTCACCGAGGCCGGGTACGTGGGTGAGGATGTCGAGAACATCCTTCTCAAGCTGATCCAGGCAGCGGACTTCGATGTGAAAAAGGCAGAGCAGGGGATCATCTACATCGACGAGATCGACAAGATCGCCCGCAAGTCGGAGAACCCTTCGATCACCCGCGATGTGTCCGGTGAAGGCGTCCAGCAGGCGCTGTTGAAGATCCTCGAAGGGACCATGGCGTCGGTTCCGCCCCAAGGTGGTCGCAAGCACCCGCACCAGGAGTTCATTCAGATCGACACGACGAACGTGCTGTTCATCGTCGCCGGTGCCTTTGCAGGCCTCGAAGACCTCATCGGAAGTCGGATCGGGAACAGGGCCGTCGGTTTCGGAGCCGACATCCGAACACGTGAAGAGCATCGGGCCTCCGAGCTTCTCGGGAAGGTACTGCCCGAGGATCTCATCAAATACGGTTTGATTCCCGAGTTCGTCGGCCGCCTTCCGGTGGTCGCGACCGTGGACGATCTCGACGAAGACGCGTTGATCGAGATCCTCGAGGCGCCGAAGAACGCCCTGGTGCGCCAGTACACCCGGTTCTTCGAACTGGACGGTGTCGAGCTGGAGTTCACCGACGATGCGCTCGTGGCGATCGCCAGCCAGGCACTCAGCCGCAACACCGGAGCACGAGGTCTGCGGGCCATCATGGAAGAGGTACTGCTCAACACGATGTACGACCTGCCGTCGCGCAAGGACGTTGGCCGTGTGCTGATCGACAAGAAAGTCGTTGCAGAGCGTGTCAACCCGACGCTGGTCCCGCTGACCGAACTCGGGCCCGACACCACGACCGAGCGCTCCGCCTGAACGGGTCGCGAGACCTATTCCACCCTCTGTGGTGAGTTCGTAGACTCAATGTGACATGTTGGGTAGTTATATACTTGAAATCGCCCGCTGAGTGACATAGGATGGTTGTACGGCCACAATCAGTGGTCGGGGGCTAGAAATGGGAGGCCTTGACCTTCGGTTCGTTTTGCGGTCACCAAGAATCGAAGTGAGCTAGTGGTGAGACCGGCCCGCCCCTCATGGCAAGGAGGCGGAAATGAAAAAGGGTCTATTGAGGTGGGGCGCCGCAGTTGCCACGATGGTGCTCTTGGTCGGGCTTCTGGCAGTTCCTGCATGGGGGCAGACGGAAGAGCCGGATCTGACGTGCCCCTTCACGCAAGGAATCGTCATCGATCTGGGTACGCACATGATACGTTCCGATCTGACGCAGGCGGATGCCGAGACCGGGCCGGTCGCGGTGTCGATTCCGGCAGGACGGTACGACATCTACTTGTACTCGTACGATCCCCACGATGGTGCATCGCCTCAGTCGCAAGCACACGAGCAGTGGCGCCTGGCCGACCGTTCGATGGTCTCGGGGGTTACTCCTTCGTTCCTTTCAGGCATCATCGATGACCTGCCGGACGATCAGGACTTCCTTTCGCAGCAGGTCGACACAGACGCTCTCGTTCCGGACCTCACACAGCTCTGGGCGCGTCATGCGTTCTGGCCGACTTCTGGCGATCCCGAGACCTATGCGAACTCGATCCACCCGGTCTGCGCAGCGTTCGTTCCAGTACAGGAGCCTGAGACCGGCTCAATCACGATCGTGAAGAAGACGGTCAACGGTGATGGGACGTTCTGGTTCCATTCGGATGCTCTGGACGATTTGGACTTCAGTCTGACCACGGTGTCGGGGGTGGCCTCGACGACGTTCGACGACCTGTCCGCCGGGATCTACGACGTAAAGGAAACGTCGTTGCCCGGTGAGGACTGGGCGCTGACCTCTGCGACGTGTTCGGACGAGTCTGATCCGGCAGCGATCGACTTGGCGGAAGGCGAGTCGGTTACGTGTACGTTCACCAACGAATTGACGCCACCTTCGACGACGACCACGACGGCACCGACGACGACCACGACGGCACCG
>JAACED010000107.1 GCA_011682695.1 Gammaproteobacteria bacterium | reverse complement strand
AGGGTCGCCCGCTACAACGACCAGGCGTCTGTGGAGGCGCTGCTGGACGACTCTGTGGCGGCGGTGATCGTCGAGCCGGTTGCAGGCAACATGGGGTGCATCCCGCCCGTTCCCGGTTTCCTCGAAGGTCTCCGCTCCCTGTGTGATCGCCACGGTGCCCTGCTCATCTTCGATGAGGTCATGACCGGATTTCGTGTCGGACCCACCTCTGCACAGGGCCTGTACGGGGTCACTCCAGACCTGACAACCCTCGGCAAAGTGATGGCCGGCGGCGCTCCGGCCGCAGCCTACGGAGGGCGAGAAGACCTGATGCGGATGATCGCTCCCGACGGCCCCGTCTATCAGGCGGGAACCCTTGCCGGGAACCCGCTTGCCACCGCGGCCGGTCTCGTCACCCTTCGGTACCTCCGCGATCACCCGGAGTTGTACGAACGTTTCGACGAGGCCGGATCACGTATTGCGAACAGTGTCGAAGCGGCTGCAAAGAAAGCGGGCATGAGCGCAACCGTGCACCACGTCGGCGGCATGATCGGCGTGTTTCTCGGTATCGAGCACGTTGAGACGTGGGACGACGTAGTGGACATCGACATCGAGCTCTTCAACCGATTCTTCCACGCGGCGCTGCGCCGCGGCGTTCTGATCCCCCCGTCCGCCTTCGAAACGTGGTTCCTGATGGAGGCGCATCTGGACGACCGGCTCGACGAAGCGCTCGAGGTCTTCGAACAAGCTATCGAGGAGGCGAGTTCGTGAGATTGCTCGACGCGTTGGCCCACGTGTCCCTCGACCGGCCTCCCATCTGGTTCATGCGCCAGGCCGGTCGCTACCTTCCCGAGTATCAGGAGCTGCGAAGCCGATTCAGCTTTCAGCAAGCCGTGCACGATCCCGAGCTCGCCGCCGAGATCACGATGCAGCCGGTACGCCGGTTCTCGCTGGACGCTGCCATCGTGTTCTCCGACATCATGACTCCGCTCGAGGGGATGGGTGTCGCTGCAACGTTCGATCCCGGGCCGAAGCTCCGGCCACACGGCATCGAGGAAGTCGAAGAGCTTCCGGAACTCGATGCAGCCGCCGTCGACTTCGTTGGTGAGGCGATCTCGCTGGCTCGAGCAGGTCTCGACGATGCCACTGCGATCATCGGATTCGCAGGAGGCCCGGTGACGCTGCTCGCCTATCTGATCGAAGGCCAGGGCAGCAAGGACTTCCTCGGTATGCGATCGGCCCTCGAGCAGAAGCCAGAGGGGTCCGAGCGCGCCCTGGCCGGTCTCGGAAGGGCGATGAATGCCTACCTTCGTATGCAGGTGTCGGCAGGCGCGCAAGCCGTTCAACTGTTCGACTCGTGGGCCGGCGCACTGTCGCGAAGTCGCTTCGCCCGCTTTGCCGTTCCGGCAGCGAGGCTGGCGCTCGCCGATCTGGGGGTGCCGACGATCTACTTCGCACCCCACGCCGCGCACAACCTGGATCTGTTCTCCGGAGTCGGTGCCACCGGCTACGGGGTCGACTGGCGAGTCCCGATCGACGAAGCGTGGGACCGTATCGGCTCCGCTGCCGCGATACAGGGGAACCTCGACCCGGCCGTTCTGCTCACCGATCCCGCCACTGTCCAGTTCGCGGTCACCGAGATCCTGGAGGCCGTCGGTGGGCGACCGGGACATGTGTTCAACCTGGGACACGGGATCCACCATGCCACGCCCGTCGAGAACGTCGCGGCGATGGTTGCGGCAGTCCGGGGAGTGGCATGAGTGTCTCACTGACCCCGGATCTTCTGGCACGCTACGACAAGCCGGGTCCCCGGTACACGTCGTATCCGACGGCCGTGGAATTCTCCACCGACTTCGGTCCCGTCGAGTACGAATCGCACCTCGAGGCCGCCGCTCAAGATCCCACGGGGTCGCTGTCGCTCTACGTGCATTTGCCGTTCTGCGAGGCCCGCTGTTCGTTCTGCGGGTGCCACGTCGTTGTCGCCCGGAGGAAGTCCGTCGCCGATGCCTACCTCGGTAGGGTGCTCGATGAGGCAAGCGTCGTCGCGGAACGGCTCGGCGAACGGCGCAGATTGGTCCAGTACCAGTGGGGCGGAGGTACGCCCACCTACTACACGCCCGAGGACCTCGAGCGGCTGCACCGGGGCCTCCTCGATCGGTTCGAGTTGGATCCGGCGGCAGAGGTCGCTCTGGAGGTCGACCCGAGGGTGACCTCGAGGGCGCATCTGGAAGTCCTGCGCGGCCTCGGCTTCAACCGAATCTCGCTTGGTGTTCAGGACCTCGACCCGCAGGTGCAGGACCTGATCGGACGTCACCAAACGTGGGAGCAGACGCAAAGCCTTCATGTGGCAGCCCGGGAGCTCGGGTATGTGTCTATCAACATAGACCTCATCTACGGTCTGCCCGGCCAGACGGAGGCGACCTACGCCGAGACCTTGGAGAGGGTCCTCGAGCTGCGGCCTGATCGGCTCGCCGTGTATTCGTTTGCCTATGTCCCATGGGTGAGACCGAACCAGAAACGGATCGACCCTGCATTGCTTCCCGACAGGGACCTCAAGTTCGCGCTGCTGTCCATGGTCTCGGATCGTCTCGTGGGCGGCGGCTATCAGGCAATCGGTATGGACCACTTCGCGTTGCCCGACGACGAGCTCGCCGTGGCGCAGCGAGAAGGGACGCTGTCCCGCAACTTCATGGGCTACACGACCAAACGCGGCACCGAGATGGTGGCGCTCGGATCCTCGGGGATCTCCGATGTCGCCGGAGCGTACGCGCAGAACCATAAGCGGCTCGCTTCCTACTACGACGCGATCGACAGTGGTGAGCTCCCGATCGAGCGGGGCACGGTTCTGACGGCGGACGATCGGATCCGCCGCTATGTGATCACCGAGCTGATGTGCAACTATGTCGTTCGAGCCGACGACGTCGAGCGGCGATTCGGCATCGGCTTCGAGACCTATTTCGCATCCGAACTCGCCGTTCTCGCGGGTCCGGATGGGCTCGTCGACCAGGGGATGGTGACCCTTTCGGCGGCCGGCGTACGGGCGACCGAACTCGGATCCGTGTTCATTCGCAACGTGGCGATGACGTTCGACGCATACCTGGGCAAGAGTTCCGAACGCCCCGTGTTCTCGAGGACCGTGTGATGGTTGGTGTCGTGCTCGCGCAAATGGGTGGTCCGCGGGATCAGGCTGCGGTGGAGCCGTTCATCCGTGCCATCTTCGAAGACCCCGATCTCGTGCCGATTCCCGGTGGACCCGCCGTGAGCAAGGTGTTCGGATGGCTGGTAGCCAAGATCAGAGGCCCGTTCGTCCGGAAGAACTACCGGCTCATCGGCGGTAGTTCACCCATCCTCGAGATCACCCGTCATCAGGTGAGAGCTCTCGAAGGCGCCATTGGTGATCGGGTTGCCGATGTGGCCGTCGCGATGCGGTACACACGCCCCGACACGTACGA
>JAACED010000106.1 GCA_011682695.1 Gammaproteobacteria bacterium | reverse complement strand
CTGGCTGCCGGTCTCCAACCCGCTGCTACAACGGACGCTCCTACTCAGTCTTGTCGCAAGCAGGACCGACCGGGTAGTGATCGCCGGTCGAATCAACGAGATCCCTGATGCCGACGCGGTCGTTGCTGCCCTCGCCCCCAATCTCGCCGGCGACGGCAATCAGGCCACCGCCAACCTCAACGCCAGGGAAGTTCAGGTTCGCGACCAGGACGGCAACCTCATCGGGTCGGTCCCGTTCACCGACATCGACCCTCGATTCGAATACACCGCGAGTCTCGAGTCGACGATCCTGTGGTCCTCTCCAGACGGGACGACGTGGAACGAGTCGGAGACCACACTGCTCCCCGGCGGTCTTCTCGCACCGGTGAGCTTGCTCGCATACGACACCCGGTTCGTCTTGGGCACTGTCGGCATGGGTGCCGACACGAGAACAGCCGGCTATTGGGAATCTACCGATGGTGTGGCATGGGTAGAAGGTACGGAGGCCGAAGCGTCCATCGTGGTGAACTCCTCTGTCTGGGGAGAGAGAATCGTTGCTGCGACAGGGCGGAGGAATGTTGTCGTGTTCGACTCCGCCTGGCGACAGTCGATACTCACCGTGCCGTTCGACGACATCGAACCCAAAGACCGGGGAAACATCGGAACGGTGACTGCCGGTCCCGTCGGTCTTGTCGTCACCTCATATGACGGCTCCACCGAGAGCGTCCCCACCAAGTTTGTGTGGTTCACGCCTGACGGGCAAAGCTGGGTCCGGTACGGCTTGAACGGCACGTTCGGTGCCACCGGGAATGTGGCGGTGGCAGCCGGCACCGACCGTGTGTTGCTGATCCTCGGACCCGACCAGCCGGGTGGTGCGAACCCGATCAGCTCATTCCAGACGTGGATCGGAACACCATCCCCCGTACCCCCGATCGGGTCCACCGTCACGACTACGCCGGCTGCATCCACAACCCCGACGGCACCCGGCCAGGAAGCGTCAGATCAGTTGCCGCCGCTACCGGCAGGGACCCTCGAGATGGGAATTCAGTACCGGTATCGGTTCGGTATCCATTGTGGAATGCGATACATCGAAGGTGCTGACGGCCGCAACTGGGAGACAGAACGCCCACCATATGATGGTGTGGGCCGGTTCCCGGACGCACTGAGAGCGCACCTTGAGAATCCGAACGAGTCGATCAGCCCGGTGGTAGTCGGGTCGATCGAACTGATCTCTGCCGACCTGTTGGAGTTTCGAGCTGGCGATGTCGTTGTCCGCTACGGACCCACCACGAGCGAGATCCCGGGCTGTGCATAGCCCGCTCAGAGGGGGCGGGCTCCATTGAGGCGGCGTCGAAGAACGCCGTCAGGTCGTTGAGTGGGGACTCTCGCACAGGCACAGTCCGATCCTCCCCCACCGCCCGATTGCGCTCTTCGGGTCTCACCGGACCCTGTAACCTACGAGCCGCTTGCGACGGCTGGCTTGTTTTCTCGCGCGTTTTCTCGTGAGTTATCTTGCAGTCCCGGGCCTGTAGCTCAGTTGGCAGAGCAGGGGACTTTTAATCCCAAGGTCGTGGGTTCGATTCCCACCGGGCCCACCTCGAAAACGCCTATGTCTATTGGGTTTTCTGGCGGTCACCTCGAAGCTCCACAACCCTTGGGCCGCGGCTGGGCCGCGGCTGGGCCGCGAGAGCGCGACCCCGAGCCGCTCCAAGAGCCTCCGCCAAGGCCTCCATGTCGGAGGGGAACAGGTGGCCGTAGCGGTCCATGGTGACGGTGATCGACGAGTGCCCCAGGTGCCCCATCACAGCGCGGGGGTGGGCTCCCTCAGCGATGAGGAGCGAGGCGCAAGTGTGCCGGAGGTCATGGATCCGCAGGCCCGGCACGAGGCCGGCCTCCGCCACCGCGCCATTCCATATCCGCCGCCGAAAGTTGGAATTGCGCAGTGGACCACCCTCATACGAGGTGAAGACAAGCGCAGCAGGGTCATCCTCCACCTCCGTGGCCAGGTGGCTAGCCAGCAGATCACGGAGGAACCCGGGAATCATCACGGTTCGCCGCCGGTGAGTCTTGGTCGATCCGAACTGGAGACCACCCCACGCCTCTGAGAGCGACTCTGTCACCTCAAGGCGAGATCGCAAGAGGTCACACCGCTGGCGCCGCAAGGCAGCCGCCTCTCCCCATCGCAGGCCTCCGTAGGCGAGGGTGTAGACGAGCACCTCGTAGGGAGAGCGGATCGCCTCGGCCAGACGCTCCACCTCAGCGACCGAGAGGAAACGCGTCTCTCCCTCCGGCTGCCTCGGGACCGACGCTCCCTCGACAGGGTTGACGGTCAGGTAGCCGGTTTCGACAGCCAGCTTCATCATGCTGTTGAGGACCTGGCGAGCTTGTCGCACTCGAGAGGCGCTGAGACCGGTTGCCTGCAGATCGGCCACCCACTCCTCGACCCCGAGTCGGTCGATGTGTCGCAGCTCGAGGTCACCCCAGCGGGGAACGATGTGGACTCGCAGGAGCGACTCGTACCCGGCACGGGTGTAGGGCTTGAGATGTGCCTTGGTGCGGAGCCACCGCTCCGACCACCCTGCCACCGTCGCCCTGGCGAGACGCGGGTCGTGCCACTCGCCACGAACCAGATCCGCCTCCGTGGTCGACTTGAACTTCTCAGCGTCGGCCTTGCGAGCGAACGATCTGGAGCGCTCCCTGCCGCTGGGGGCCCGGTACCGAACCCGCCAGGGCTTGCCTCGACCGGTTCTCTTCTCGATGTGGGCCACGATCCACCCTCCTTCCTCGTCCCTGCCTATCCAAGCGCATTCGTCACGGCCGCGTCGTGGTTAGGCGCACTCGCAACTGGATGCGCATTCCGTCAACGTACTCTTTCCAGGAGCTGGTTGTTGATCCACTCCTCGATGTCGTGCCATCGGTACCGGAGGTGCTTGCCGGCGCGGAACCCTGGAGGTCCTTCTCCGCGGTAGCGCCAGGCGTAGAGCGTTCCGATGGGGACTTCGAGGTAGTTGGCGAGTTCTTGGACTGAGAGCAGCGGATCGAGCGCGGTCATGCTCCAAGTGTGCGCTGGGACCCTTTCATCTCGATGCCATTTGGGTGTCAACAGGCCTGTCGGTCGGCTGCTATTTCGGTGTTTCTCCTGGTCAACGAGCTCTTTGGAGATGTTCGAGGCCGGCGTCCACGAGTTTGCTGCGTGGCTTCTTGCGGTGCGGTTGGAGGGCTACTGACACTCTGGTGAGAGGGTTACTGACACTCTGGTGAGAGGGTTGTCTCGTCTACTGGCCGACATGGAGCCTGTCCGCAGCGTTGGTCACAGTGAAGATCGAGACGTCGTCGCAGGTCTGGCCGTCGTTTGGATGGGCCGTCGAGACTCCCCTACCAAGGAGCCAGCGACGATGACGGACCCGGATCGGGAACCGACCGAACCAACACTTCTCGACCGGTACGGATTCTCAACAGTCCCTGAAGGCAAGATCACCGGATCCGAAACAGTCACGATCCACGATCACCAAGACCTGATCGACCGAGACGCCTGCACCACGATCAGCCGCTTCCAAAACCAGTGTCCTTGGCGACACACGCATCTGCAACGAGTTGCTCGATGTATACAGCCTGGCAGTGGTGGGGGTGGATGGTGTTGAGTTTGGCCAAGGCTGCCAAGGACTATTACCTGCGCAAGCTGGGGGAGATCTCACCCGGCGAGGACTATTACCTGCGCGGTGGTACCGCCACCGGCCTGTGGCGAGGCAACGGCGCCACCGAGCTGGGCTTGGAGGGGGCGGTGTCGGCGAAAGGACTGGTCCGGTTGTTCGACGGTCAACACCCCGGCACCGGCGAACAGCTGGGACGGAGCTTGCGGAGGGATGGGGTGGCAGCTTGGGATGTGACCTTCTCGGCGGATAAGTCGGTGTCACTGCTCTGGGCCTTGGGAGATCTCGAGACCCGCCAGCAGGTGTTGGAGGCGTTCGAAGAAGCCACCGGGGCGGCTTTGGGGTATTTGGAGTCGGTAGCCTCCTCGACCCGAGGTGCTTCCAAGACTCCGGTCCTCGACGACCACGGCGACCCGATCCTCAACGAGAACGGGACACCCAAGTTTCGGGTCCAGACGTGGCCGATCCAAACGGCGGGGTATGTGGCGGCGTCGTTTACCGAGTTCACCTCCCGCGCCGACGACCCCCAGTTGCATACCCATGTGGTGGTCGCCAACAAGGTGAAAGGGACAGACGAGGTGTGGCGGACGGTGGATGGGAGGTTGTTGTATCGGTATCAGCTGGCCGCCGGCTACCTCCACGAAGCCGTCCTCCGACGGGAGCTAACGGAACGGTTGGGGGTTCGCTGGCAGCCAGTATCCAATGGTATGGCCGACATTGCAGGTTTCACCCGTCCCCAGATCGAAGCGTTCTCCCGGCGCCGCCACCAGCTCGAAGCTTGGCGCCAAGACCAAGGCCTTCCCGATACCGCAGCAGCGCGGCAGGTAGCAGTGCTGGCCACCCGTGCCCCGAAAAGGGACCATCCCCTCGCCGACCTGGAAGCCGACTGGAAGGAGCGGGCCGTTGAGGCGGGTCTCACCCCCAACCAGATCACCGAGATGATGGGCGGCAACCGGGAAGTCACCCCGGTTGACACGGAGGTGCTGTTCGAACGGTTGGCGTCACCCGAGGGGCTCACCGAATGGGCCTCCACCTTCGGGCGGGCCGAGGTGATCAAAGAGATCGCCGGGGCGCTCCCCGAAGGTGGCACCCGGAACCAGATCGAGCACCTTGCCGAGACATTCCTCGCCACCCGGGACATCGTGCCGCTCCTGCCCACCCGAACCGCCGAACAGGCCGAAGAGCTGGATCCCCTCGTCGATGCTGACCGTGACCGGGCAGGCGAACTGAACGAAGCAGAAGCGGCCGGGCGGGTGATGCGTCGCCGGGACGGAACACTCTTCCCCGGTGTGCGACACGAACGCCGATACACGACCACCGAACTGTTGGTCACTGAGCAGCGGGTGATCGAACAGGCACTCGCCGGGGTGGGTGCCGGACGATGGAAGGCCAGGTTGCGACGCCACCGTCATCTGACCGAAGGGCAGGCGGAGATGGTCCGCCGGTTCGCCACCTCAACCAACACCATCGACATCGGGATCGGACCAGCCGGGACTGGCAAAACCGCAGTGATGGAAGTAATTGGTCAGCTCGCCACTCTGACCGGCACTCCGATCTTGGGTGGGGCGCTGGCCGGCCGGACCGCCGCCAGCCTGCAAGCTGCCACCGGGATCCCCTCCAGCACCTTGACCCGACTGATCGGCGAATCGAAAGGTCGGGGTTTTCCTCACGGTGCGATCGTGGCAGTCGATGAGGCCGGGATGGTCGGTACCCGCCAACTCGCCACCATCACCGACCTTATCGAGGCCGCCGAAGGGAAGCTGATCCTGATCGGCGATGACCGTCAGCTACCCGAAATCGACGCGGGTGGCCTCTTTCGGGCTCTCGCCAAACGGCTCCCCACTGTTGAGTTGATCGACAACATCCGCCAGCAACACCAATGGGAACGCAACGCACTCACCCAACTCCGCGACGGGTCAGTCGACGAAGCGATCAAGACGTACCGACAGCACCGGAAGCTCATCGTTGGACAGAGCCGCGACAACACTATGAGACGAGCAGTGGCGGATTGGTATCGCCATGTGACAGCTACCGGTGACCTCAG
>JAACED010000105.1 GCA_011682695.1 Gammaproteobacteria bacterium | reverse complement strand
CGTCCTGCTGCACCTGTACCGGGTGGCAGCCGGGCTCGACTCACCGGTCGTCGGCGAGCCGGAGGTTCTCGCCCAGTTCCGTCACGCGATCGACGCGGCCCGTACGGCCGGTGCGATCGGTGGGAGTCTCGGCAAGTTGCTCGAGAGCGCGATCAGCGCCGGCCGTAGCGCTCGCAGAGTCCTTCCCGATACCGCAGAGGGATCGCTTGCGGCCGTTGCAGCCAAGCTCGTCACCGGTACGACAGAAGTCGCGGTGTTTGGTGCCGGGGCGATGGCCCGGGCCGCGACGGAGGCGCTCCGGACCAGGGACACGGAGGCTCCCCTCGTCACCGTCTATGCGCGCCGGCCGAACGAAGTCCGATTCGAGTCGGATCACGTTCGCCATATCGAGCATGCTCCCGAAGCGTTGGCCACGATGCCGGTGGTCATCTCCGCGACTGCGGCGAAACGGGAGCTCTTCGGGCAGGACGTGCTGGCACGGGCACTCGAGCAGAGAACCGGCGACCTGCTGTTGATCGACCTCGCGATGCCTCCCGACTTCGCTCCTGCCCAAGACATGCAGAAGCTCACGTACGTAAACCTCGACGCCCTTGCGGCGCGGGCACGCACGGAGCAGGTGTCGGCCGACCTCGAAGCGCTGGTGGCAGATGCTGCTCGTCAGAACTGGGCGCGTCTCGAGAATCGGCAGGTTGCAGGACCGGTGATCGCAGCAATTCTCGCCGAGGCGGAGGCGGCGGTAACCGAGGAGGTCGAACGATTCGCCCCGAGGATCCAGGCGGCGGACGGACGGCCCGACGCCTTGGTCAAACAGCTCGCCGAAACGGTTGCGCACCGCGTCCTGCACCGTCCACTGTCCTACCTCGGCGCGGGCACGCGGGGAGCGGAGGCGGCCGAACTCCTCGCGGAGATCTTCGGTGCAAAGGATGCGTGAGCTCCGTATCGCGACGAGGGCATCCGACCTTGCGGTGGTGCAGGCGCGCGCCGTCACATCGATGTTGCGGACGGTGGCACCCGGAATCGAGACACGCCTGGTCATCGTTGAGTCGACGGGAGATCGTGACCGGGTCTCTGCGGTGACGGCGCTGACAGAGATGGGGGCATTCGTGCGGTCGGTCCAAGCGGCCGTTCTCGATGGTCGGGCAGATCTCGCGGTGCACTCGCTCAAAGACCTACCCACAGACCGGCCGGAGGGACTGGTCATTGCAGCCTATCCCGAGCGCCGCAGCCCGTACGACGTGCTCGTTGGCGCTCCGCTCGATCGTCTCGAAGAAGGAGCAGTCGTCGGGACGGGCAGCCCCCGTCGGGTAGCCCAGATCCTCGCACTTCGACCCGACCTGCAAACCGTAGAACTACGCGGCAACGTTCCAACCCGGATCCGGCGGGTCCACGAGGGCGAGGTCGCAGCAGCGGTGCTCGCCGAGGCCGGTCTCTCTCGGCTTGGACTGACCGAGGCGATCACACAACGGTTCACCGTCGACGAAATCACGCCGGCTCCGGGCCAGGGTGTTCTTGCCGTCGAGACTCTCGCCGATGGGCCCGCCCGCATGACCGTGGGCGCCATCGACGATCCGAGCCTGAGGCGACTGGTCGAGGCAGAGCGCCTTCTGCTCTCGGCCACCGGAGCGGGGTGTCGGTCGGCTCTCGGTGCATTCGCCTCGAACGGTGAACGAGGGCTGGCCTTGGTGGCTTTCGTCGAGGACGAACTCGGACCGCGCCGCGCCACGGTCCACGGCGAGACACCCGCGGCAGTCGTCACCGCGGCACGGAAGGAGCTTGGCCTGTGAACAAAGTCGGCATCACCACCGCCGCTGAACGCTCACCGAGGGTCGAGGCGATCTTCGCCGCCGCAGGACTGCGACCGGTCCGGCTGCCCTGTGTTCGCACCGAGGCGGTCTCGGCTCGTGTGATCGACGACGTGCGAAGAAACGCTGATAGCGCCGACCTCGTCGTGCTCACCTCGGTGACAGCCCTGAACCTCCTCTGGGGTGAGCACGCCCCGGCGGTTCCGGTAGCGGCCGTCGGCTCCGCAACCGCGGCAGCCGTCACGGAACGAGGCGGGCGGGTGTCGGTCGTGGGCAGCTCGACGGGCCTGGCCCTCGCAGCCGAACTCGATGCTCCCGGGCAGCGGGTCGTATTCCCGCACGCGCAGGGGACGGACCCCGAGACGCTTCGCCTCATGGCGTCGAAGGTTGGAAGCCTCGAAGCAACACCGGTGTATCGCACTATTCCGATCCCGCCGCAGAATGATTCGGTCGACGCCGTAGCCTTCGGCTCCCCGTCGGCGGTACGAGGGTGGGTGTCGGCTCGTTCGTTGGCTGACCTGGTCGTGGGTGCCATGGGTCCGCGTACGGCCGGACAGGTCGAGAGCCTGGGCGGATCGGTCGACGTCATGCCGGAGGTTCCACGGTTCGAGCTGTTGGCGCAGGCCCTCTCCGCCCGTTTGGAGGTGCACGTATGAGTTTCCCAACCGTCCGTCCTCGGCGTCTTCGGCGCACCTCGAGGCTGCGAGAAATGGTGGCAGAGACAAGACTGTTTCCTATTCGATTCGTGCTTCCCGTGTTCGTTGTGCCCGGAAGCGGGATCGAGCGGCCCATCCGATCGATGCCCGGCCACGCACAGCGGTCGGTCGACAAGATCGTGGACCTCGCACACGAGGCTGCCGACGCAGGCGTGGGAGGCATGATGTTCTTCGGCATCCCCGAGACCAAGGACGAACTCGGTTCGTCGGCATGGGATCCACGAGGACCCGTTCCGGAGGCCATCCGGGCGGTGAGTTCGGCCGTTCCCGACCTGGTCACGTGGGCCGACGTGTGCCTTTGCGAGTACACCAACCATGGCCATTGCGGACCGTTACGCGGCAATGAGGTCGACAACGATGCCACCCTTCCTCTGCTCTCGAAAGCCGCGCTCACCTACGCCGAGGCCGGTGCGGACATCGTCGCACCTTCCGACATGATGGACGGTCGGGTCGGGGAGATCCGGTCGGCACTCGACCAGGCAGGACGCTCCGACATCGCCATCTGCTCGTACGCCGTCAAGTACGCCTCCGCTTTCTACGGCCCGTTCAGGGACGCTGCAGATTCGGCCCCGGCGTTCGGAGACCGGCGCTCGTACCAGATGGATCCGCGCAACGCGAGAGAGGCGCGTCGGGAAGCTGCTCTCGATGTGGAAGAAGGAGCCGACATGGTGATGGTCAAGCCTGCCGGGCCATACCAAGACGTCATCCGCGACCTGCGAGACCGAATCGACCTTCCAATGGCGGCATATCAGGTGTCCGGTGAGTTCTCCATGATCGAGGCTGCGGCCGCCAACGGATGGATCGACCGGGACAGGGTGATCCTCGAATCGCTCGTCGGGATTGCCAGGGCGGGCGCAGACGTGATCCTCACCTACTTCGCGATCGACGCAGCACGGATGCTCGGGGAGCAATGATGGACACGCTGTGGGATCGAGCCAGGGCAGTCATGCCAGGTGGCGTCAACTCGCCGGTGCGGGCGTTCGGCGCCGTTGGTGGGACTCCCCCGTTCATCCTCGAAGGAGACGGCGCTCGCATCCGGACGACCGGCGGCGAGCAGCTGATCGACTTCATCGCGTCGTGGGGAGCACTGATTCTCGGCCATGCCCCGGCCGACGTCGTTCGCGCCGTTCAGGACGCCGCAGCCGCCGGCACGTCGTTCGGCGTTCCTACTCCTGCCGAGGTGGAGCTCGCCGAACTGATCGTCGACATGGTGCCGTCGGTCGAAATCGTCCGGATGGTCAACAG
>JAACED010000104.1 GCA_011682695.1 Gammaproteobacteria bacterium | reverse complement strand
TGGCACGCCCGGAGGGACTCGAACCCCCAACCTTCTGATCCGTAGTCAGACGCAGGGGGTTGGGCCCCTATTGGCAATACGGCGAAATCCCTTGTGCTCATTACGTTGTCGCCTCTCGGTGGTTCGCGTCGTTTGTGGTCGTTTCTCGTCCTCCCGCGGACCAAATGCGGACCAAACCGGACGGCCAGCCGGTCGTTCACCTTGTTGGAATGACCCTCGACCCTTCGCACCTCGCCACTGCGGACGCAACTCGCGTGGCTGCGGGACTCGGAGAACATGGACGGCGTCTCGCCATGCGGCGACGATCGCTGGGGGTGTGGCGGCGAGAAGGGTGAAGACGGCGACGGCGAATCCGGTGTCGGGTGGTTCGGTGGTCCATCGGAACGTCGATCGCGGATCACCTCCGCACCGAACTCGTCATCGACGCTTTGGACATGGGCCTGCGGCGGCGACAACCCAGCACAGACACCGGACACATTCATCATGCCGACCACGGCACCCAAGGTGGATTCGACTGAACCGCCTTGAACCGGTCCGGGTTCATCGGAGACTGTGGTGTGTCCAACAAACCGGGTCAACCCCAGCTAGCCGCCCTGCATGAAGTTCCTGCGTATCCGATGCTCAGTGATTGCCTCGTAGTTGTCGTCGAGGTGCTCCTCGAATACACGCGCTCGCCGCGAGTCGTTCCACGAGTACAGGACGCGGGCAGCGACGACGAGAACGACGACGATAGCCACTCCGATCACGATCCCCGCCACAGACCAGCTCCTTCCAATGGCTTGTCGCCGACCATCGCGACACGCGTCGATCTTACCCCCTCATCCGGCGGGAGTGGATCGGTGTTCTTCATGGTGATTCGCTGCTCTGTGCTGCGAGGACGCACTCTTTGAACACCGGGCGGTTCGATGCCATTGCCTGGTTGAGTTCGGCAGGTGATCCGCTACCTACCTCGAGGCCGTTGGCTTGGAGACAAGCCACGATGCGGGTGTGAACGGCAGCTTGCTGTGTTGCGAGATCAGCTTCGGTCGGCCTTCCATCAATCTGCCAATGCCAATAGTCCTGAAGGATGCCGACATGCTGATCCCAACAAGTGTCGACAGCTGGCTCCACAGTCGAGCTCGCTGCTGTAGGAATCTCGACCCACAGCTCGAAGTCGCTGATCTCATCCGACCAGGTTCGAGGTTTCACGATCCGTGCCCCCGCTTCCGCAGCACACTCTCCATAGGCGTCGAACGCTCGTGCATACTCGCTGCGGTCGAGCGCATGGTCCTCGAGAGCGGCTGCCTGCTCCTGTGATGCCGCGGGCATGCGAGCCGCGATGTACGTCGGGAGGTTGTCGTCTTTCGCCGAATCCGGAAATACTGCTGCGGACGCCGCTATCGATGCTGCGAGAAACATCAGAAGCACAGCAACGAGCATGATCCTTCTTCCCGGCCCCTTGCCGACGGTCCGATTGATGAGGTTGTTCACGAGATCCTCCTTCCTAACACGGGTACGGAGAGCATGGGTACGTGTAGTTGTAGTGCGTGTAGCCGTTTGATAGACGGTGGTAGTGATAGCCCTTGCATGCCGCAGACCCTTTCGTTCCCACCACAACCTTGGCGTTGTTGTCCGAGTACCAGTTGGTGAGAATGTATGAGACCGAACAATCGTCCGTGTACCCCGAGTCGAACTTGAGTCTCACTCCTACGCGCGAACATCCGCCACTGTTGTCGTACGTTCCGGCACTCGGCCGCTGGGGGCCATGCTGGACTGTGTCCTCCCAGAAGCACGAACCGTGCCACCCAGTCTCGACCGTCACGTTCCACCCTGTCGCCGGTGCCATGACGACAAACGTGATCGCGAGCACCGCGGAGACAACAGCTGCCCCGATAGCCCGCCAACGGCTTGCCCAACGAGCAGACAGACTCCACCTAGTCCCTGACATATTGGAGATCCTCCTTCTTCGACGTCCTTCTCACTTTGTTAGTGTCCGGAGTCGTCCCTTCGTCGCGAGAAATCGTTCAGGACCTGTTCGCTGTTGCGGGCAAGACGCCGTAATCGCGGTCCCTGATGTCGGACCTGTTTCAAAGGTGAGAAGCCGTCGAGCTAACCCGAGGATCAGTGGCGAGCATCCAACGGACTGCGGCACGAGGCCATCGCGTCCCAGTGTCGCAAGCATGGGACTGCCCAGTGCATGGGCTTCTGCGCGTTCAGAGGGAGAGTCACCTGGGTCATCGGCGGAAGCTCAGAGGTGTTCAGCAGGGGAGGGTTCGTCGCTCGGTTTCTCTGGATTTCTTTTCGCGACCTCAGTGGTACCCAGGGGTGGCTACCGGTCGGTGCGGTCGATGGGGACGAGGAGGATCCGGCGGGAGGCGCTGTCGAAGGAGAGGCTGGGGCAGGGTCTTTCGTCGGTGCGGGGTTGGGAGACGGCGACGGTCCAGTCGTCGATGCCGGCGTCGGCGAGGGCCTCTTCGGCGATCCGTCGGGCGTCGTCGAAGCTGGGGCAGACCTGCGGGTTGATCTGTTCGATGAGCCGGTCCTGGACCTCGATGATGCTGCTGGTGGCATCTGAGGGTGGTGCGAACACTGCCATGCCGAGGCGTTCACAGACTCCCTGGTCGTCGGTGGGTATGACGATGAGGGTGCCAGTGTCGTTGACGCAGCCCACCAGCGGCGGGATCTGGCCGACGGGGGTGAGGTCGGGGTTGGTGATGGTGCCGTCGGCCCACAGGGAGGCGCATTGTTGGGGGTCGAGGCCGCCGGTTGGGGTGATGACGTGGATGGCGTCGCCGGTGAGGTCTTGAGCGCAGCCGATCCCGGCAATCTGGGTGGGTTGGCGGGTGAGATAGAACGTGGCGGCGATCGCAGCCAAGGCGAGGAGAGCGATGGCGACCGCCAGCAGTACCCGCCGGCGCCCCGACGTGTGGGGGGAGGTGTGGGTGAGGACCCGGGCCCGGACGCGCGTCTTGATCTGCGCCGCGTCGATGGGGTCGATCCCGTCGGCCGGATCGACTTCGGCGTCGAAGATGTCGCGTTCGTTCACGGCTGCTCTCCTTGGCTATCACCGGGACGTCTCGTTGGGGCTTCATCAGTGCCAGTGTCCGGCAGGTCCGGATCGTCGCGTCGAATCGCGTCGAGATGCCGGCGCAGACGCCTGCGGACCCGAAACAGTCGGCTGCGTATTGCCGACTCCGACAGACCCACCACCACCCCAGCCTCGGTGTAGGAGAGCTGTTCGTAGGCGACCAGACGGATGAGCTCCCGATCGATACCGCTCAGGGTCTCGAGGGCGGCTGCCACCTGAGTGGCTTCGGCTGCGGTGAGCACCTGCTCGTCCGGCCCCGGGACACCCCGACGATCAAAGAGTCGGCCGATCTTGCCGATGAGCCGCCCGAACCGGTCCTGCCCGCGACGCTGGTTGCCGATCACCCTCGACGCCACGCCATACAACCACAGCAGCGGGGAGTCGGCCGAGGTGGCATCGTCGAGCTTCCGCCACGCCACCAGGAACGTCTCGACGACGGCGTCTTCGGCGTCTTCCAGGCTGCGTGTCCGCCGCCGGCAGTACGCCAACACCTGGGCGAAGGTCGCTTCGTACAGCTCGTCGAAGACCGCCACAGGGTCGGGATCTCCGTTGCGGTCGGGTCGTCGACGCTTCACTCCACCTCCGGTGTGGGGATGCTACGTGATGTAGACGGACGACACGTCGTTGTTCCACCCGCTCAGCATGGTCGGAGCCACATCGTACGCCTCGGATGTCGGATACCGCGAGCCGCCTCCGTTTTCCCAGTCGGCGAACCGTGCCGCACAGGCGCCGATCCGATACGAGGAGGTTCGCTGATCGAACCCGTAGTCGGCCAGGTTGAACCACTGCCACCGTCCCCGCAGGTACAGCACCGCACCCGTGTACCAGGTGCCGTCATACATTCGCAGGTATGAGGCACACGACGAACCCGACGTCGCCGTCGTCCTACCCGTGCCAACCACAGATGCAGGAGCGACCTCGGCTTCGAGTTGGGCGATGCGGCGGTTCATCTCAGCTTCAGTATCGAAACACTCGGGCATGTCGAGCTTATCGGGCCACACCACACAGGCCCCGGCGCCGCTCCAGCTGTGGGTCAGGTCGATCAGGTGGTCCCCGTACCGGGCTGTCGTTCCCACCCCCGGCAGTCCTGAGCTGTCGCTTCCCGACGCTGCATATGCGGGCACCGCGACGAGCATCACCGTCGCGAGGATCACCGGCACGATCCTCACCCGGTGGCTTCTTCTCCGTGTCCTCATCATTGCTCCCTTCACCTCCGGAGGACGCTGGATCGTCCCCTCACCTGGGTAAGTGTCCGGATGAGGCCAAACATCGCGCGCGATGTTCCGGCCGGTGGTGGACACTTCACCAGGTGAGGGCATCGGGAAGGCAAATGGAGAGATGACAGTCAGGACGGAACCGCGACACCCGCCGATGTGGACGATCACGCTCTCCGACGAGGTGGCCACCGAACGGCGACTCGTCGCCATGCTTCGAGCCGTCCCGGCCCGTCTCGTCTCCGACGACCACCCACAGGCCAATATTCGAGTCATCCGCCTGTCCCAAGCCCTCGTCGGAGGGTTCCCGGGCCGGGTCCCTCAGATTGTCGTCGCCGACGCGATCGACGAGATCGTCGTTCGTGCGGTGATGCGCTCCGGCGCCGCCGGAATCATCACACCCAGCTCTACTGTCGAGGAGGCACGGGTGATTCTCACCGCGGTCGTCGCCGGCTCCTTCCCTATCCCCCGTCACCTGGCTCCACACTTGGCGACCCGCCTCGAACCGGCGACACCGGATCGTCTCACGGCACGGGACCGCCTCATTCTCCAGCGGCTCGGCCGCGGCGACACGATCCGGGTCATCGCCCAGCGTCTTGGATGCTCCGAGCGGCACACTCGACGTCACCTCCGCACCCTGTGGGGCAAGATGGGTGTGGATGGCCGCGCTCAAGGGCTCGTCGCCGCCGCCCGCCAAGGCCTCCTCAACCCGTGAGGCCACCCGTTCCGGACGCACCTCAGGGTTGGCTGGCGGGCGCTCCGTGGCAGCGCTTGTACTTGCGGCCCGATCCGCACGGGCACGGTTCGTTGCGTCCCACCCTGCCCCACGATTGCTCGGGCAGGATCGGTGAGTCCGCCCGAGAGGCGGCTCGTCGTTCCCGGGCTTCGAGGGCTCGTTCCCGCCGGTGGAGCTCCGCTTCCCAGCTACGCAGACGAGCCTCGGCAGCTTGCATCTCCTGTTCACGGCGGGTGAACTCCGCTTCTCGCCTCGCCACCTCCTCCCCGAACCGGGCGGAGGCAACGGGAAGGTCGTTCGGGTCGGTGTCGTCGACCACTCCGGCGAGCTCGTGGCCGATCAGGGCGGCGAGGGCTCGGCCCATCGACACCCCGGCCGTGTCGCAATAGCGCCGCCAGGTCGACCACATCGCCGGAGTCGTCGGGACCCGCACCATCCGCCACGTCTCATCCTGTCCGAGGCCGGCGAGCAGCCGGCGGTCGACCCTGGCGAGCACACCCCGGTTGAGGCCCATCACGACCCCGCCTGTCTACATGTATACATCGGCAACTGTGTTGCACGTGCGTGTGTGTTTTGAGGGTGCTGGCGCGCTTTCGCGACGCTGGGGCCGTTGTCACGGCTGTTCTCTGGATCGTGGCTGTCTTGAGTGGCAGGATCGGTGCTCCTGTTCCTTCCTGGAGCTTCTCGACTGTGAGATTGTCCTGGCAACCTGGTTTGCGTTGGACGCCGGGAATGGTCCTGTGCCTGAGTACTGGGCGATCCAGACGGGAACTGGACGTCGTGTTCGGAACACCAACGGCCAGCGGAAGCAACGAAGCCGCATTCGACGACGGGATCTCCACTGAGGCGAACGAGCGCTGGGTACTCCATATCCAAGAAGTAGACATGCCAACCCTCTCACCAGAGTTTCCGTAACCCTCTCACCAAAGTCTCAGTAGCCCTCTCAGAGGCAACGCTGACACCGCCAGAACCCTTGAGCCACAACGCTTTTCATCACATCGGACAGCGGCAGCGAAGAATCCGCCCAATGGCCGCGTCACACGCGCCGCGGAGTGCTTCGGAGCCGGGTTGACCTGTCTGCCAACACTCTGCTGAGACTCTGTCGAAACTCTGTTGAAACTCTGGTGAAACTCTGGTGAGAGGGTACGGCTGGAGAATCGAACCATGGATTCCATTGATCGGCTGCTTACTGTTGAAGATCTCTCTGAATACCTCGAGGTTCCGGTCGCCACGATCTACGCGTGGCGATACCATCGCCAAGGCCCACCAGGATTCCGTGTCGGTAAATATCTCCGCTTTCGATGGAGCGACGTCGAGACCTGGATCGAGGACAGGGTCAAGACAGACGTGCTTTGATTGCCGTGGGTGAACGAGGAGGTATCCGACCGTGGCACATATCCAACACCTATCCGGACGGCGGCGACCCTGGCAGGTCCGGTACAGAGATCCATCAGGACGAGAGCGAGCCAGGAGCTTCCTCCGAAAGTCTGACGCAAGCCGTTTTGCTGTCACAGTGGAAGCGGACAGAATCCGAGGGGAGTGGACGGACCCTCGGCTCTCGAAGACCACCGTTGCCGAATGGTCCGATCGGTGGCTGCGCACGAAGTCCCATCTCAAACCCAAGACGCTGGCTGGCTACGAGTCCAATCTCCACGCTCACGTCCTCCCTGCTTTCGGTGGCCAACAGCTTCGCCACGTCGACCGCATGGCCGTCGAGGAGTGGGTCGCCGACCTGCAAGCAGCAGGACTCGGTCCCTCCGGCGTCCGCCAGGCGCGACAGGTGCTCAACAGCATGATGATGCTGGCCGTCGAAGCCGGCTACCTCATTGTGAATCCGGTTACTGGTGTGAAGGTTGCCCGCGAACCCGACCCTGAGATGCTCTTCCTGTCTGCCGAGGAAGTGGAGCGTCTCGCCGCGGCGATTAGCGAGCCCTACGGAACGCTCGTGTATCTGCTCGCTTACGGAGGACTCCGCTGGGGCGAGGCCGTAGCGGTTCGCCGTAAGCGATGCGACCTCCTGCGATCCCGGATCGAAGTGACGGAATCACTCTCAGAGGCTCGGGGGATGCTCCACTTCGGCGCCACGAAGACGTACCGCCATCGAACGGTGATCATCCCTGCGTTTCTCAGCGAGCTACTCGCCGAACACCTTGCTCGAGAGGTCGACGACGGTCCCGATGCGCTGGTCTTCACCTCGCCCTTGGGAAAGCCTCTCCGGAACTCCAACTTCCGGCGTCAGGTCTGGTACCAGGCCGTGGCCGACGCGGGACTACCCGAGGGACTCCGCATCCACGACCTGAGACATACCTGCGCTGCCCTGCTCATCGCCGAAGGGGCGCATCCCAAAGCGATCCAGGTGCACCTTGGTCACTCATCGATTTCGGTGACGATGGACCGCTACGGGCACCTGTTCCCGTCCGATATGGAGGCTCTGGCGGTGGCCCTCGACGGGCTGCATCGTCAAGCTCTCGCGGACCAAATGCGGACCAACCGCGGACCAGAGGTCATCGAGCTCACCGGCCAATAGACGGAATCCCTTGCGGCACAAGGGATTCCGGTGGGCACGCCCGGAGGGACTCGAACCCCCAACCTTCTGATCCGTAGTCAGACGCTCTATCCAAATTGAGCTACGGGCGCAGGATTGGAAGACACCGCAGGGGTGCCTCGCAGCGGGAATGGTAGTACGCCCTCCCTGTCAGTCGCATCTGTTCGAAGTACGTCTCCCGATCCTAGGAATAGACGGGTCAGAATCTGGTTGACAGTATCGCGATATATCGCGATACTGTTACAACAGTCTAGAAGGGAGACCAAATGACGTACACGATGACACCGCCGTGGTCGGGACCACGCGGTATGAAAATGATGATGATGGCCGGGAAACGGCGGCGCGGGAACCATGGACCCGGAGGACACCGCAGTCAGTTCCCGATGGGCCCGGGACCGTTCTTCCCAGGCAAGCCGAAGGTTGGGCGCGGCGATGTTCGCATCGCCATCCTGCACCTTCTGTCCGAACAACCGATGCACGGCTATCAGATCATCCAGGAAATCTCACAGCGCACCGACGGTGTCTGGAACCCGAGTCCCGGGTCGGTGTATCCGACACTCCAGCAGCTCGAGGACGAAGGACTCGTGCGATCGGACCAGCGCGATGGCAAGAACGTCTTCTCGCTCACCGATGACGGTGCGGATGCACTCGGGTCCGAGGATCAGACACCTCCCTGGGAGCGGATGGCGGGTGGGATGAGCGACAACTTGCTCGACCTCCGCGAGGCCGGATTCCAGGTTGGTGC
>JAACED010000103.1 GCA_011682695.1 Gammaproteobacteria bacterium | reverse complement strand
AGGGGGAGTACGGCGAAGCCGGGAGGGGGGGTCTCCTGGGGGAGGGCCGAGGCTCTAGCCGGCGAGCGCTTCCAGTGTCTCGTCGAGGCCGCTCAGGTCGGCGAGGTCGAGGTGCTGGACGTAGAACTTGGAGACACGGATCTCGGAGAGAGCGGCGAGCGTCTCCCTCACCCGGACCGGTGGACCGACGGGGATGCCGTGGTCCGACCAAGTCTTTTCCAGATCATCGGGGTCCCGATCCCGGGCCGCGGCGGCTTTCTCGAGGCGGCGGCGATAGCTCGCCTCGTCCCTGCCGGTGAGCACCGGACCCATGACGCTTACGGTGATGGCCTCGGGGTCTCTGCCCGCCGCCGTCGCCGCTTCGCGTACCCGGGCGATCTTCGGGGCGATCTCGTCGGGAGATGCGATGAAGTGGTCGTACTCGTCGGCGTGGGCCCCAGCGAGAGCCGGGGTCCGGTGCGCACCCGACCCTCCGACGATGATGTGCAGACCGGCCGGCTTGGGCAGGACCTCGGCATCGAGTTCGTAGTAGCGGCCCGACAACGTCCCTGTGCCGGGTCCGAAGGCGGCCTCCAAGTAGACGAGTGCCTCTTCGAGACGTTCGAACCGTTCGGCCCAAGGAGGAAACGGGAACCCGAACGCGTCGTGTTCGAGCTCCATCCATCCGGTGCCGATCCCAAGATCGAAACGGCCTGCGGACATCTGGTCGATCGTCGCTGCGTTCTTGGCGATCACGGCCGGGTGACGAAATGTGATCGGAGACACGAGAACCGCGAGGCGGATGCGCCGGGTGTCACGTGCCAGGCCGGCGAGGGTCGCGAACGCGTCGGTGGCGTCGGGGCGGGGCTCCCGATGCGAGTAGTAGTGGTCGGAACGGGCAAACGAGACCATGCCCGCCTGTTCGGCCCAAAGGGCGGCGGCGAGAATCTGGTCGTACGTGCCGCCGAGCTGCGGTTCGGTCATGAGTGCGAAATCCACCAGACAGTCCTCCCGGAGCTGGACACCGCCGATCGTAGTGCCGTCGCCCGCGACCTTGCTGTGATGCTCTCGGCGGCCAGGAGACCACCGAGCAATGAACGGCGCCCATCTCGACGACCGTGCGTCAACGTTGCCTGCGTCGTGCCCCATTCTGAAGACTCGGTAGCATGAGATCATGAGGAGCGAGCGATGACACAGGTTCGATGCGGACGCTGCCAGACACAGTTTGCGGTACAGGGGTCGGGACGGTACCCGTGTCCCACGTGCGGGGCGGTCAACGAAGTGCGGGAGACCTCGGGCGCCGATGTGCTCCGGCAGAGACCGGCGCCGGCGTCCGGACCGTCCTCTCCGCGACGCACGTGCCCGGACTGCGGCATCTCGTTCATCGTGGGAGACATCGAAGTGGCGATCTGCCCGAACTGCGGTGCTCAGGTCTCGACCGGAGGTGATACGTGAGCGCACGGGAGCAGTGGGAGAAGGAGTACGCCGCAGGGCGCAAGCGTCGCGAGCGCTTTGAGACCCTCTCCTTCGAAGAAGTCCCACCACTCGGCCTCCCCGCCGACGGCGACCCCGATCCCCGCATCGGCTATCCGGGCCAGTACCCGTACACGCGTGGCATCCATCCGACCGGCTACCGGGGGCGGCTGTGGACGACCCGCCAGTTCGCTGGGTTCGCAGGCGTCAAGGAGACCAACGAGCGGTTCCGGTCGCTGCTGGCCAAAGGGCAGCACGGCCTTTCGGTCGCGTTCGACATGCCGACGCTCATGGGGATCGACTCGGACGATCCCAGGTCGATCGGCGAGGTCGGCAACTGCGGCGTCGCGGTCGACTCGGCCGACGACATGTTGACCCTGTTCGAAGGGATCCCTCTCGGTGAGGTCTCCGTGTCGATGACGATCAACGGTCCCGCCGAGGTGCTCTTTGCGCTCTTCCTCGTGGCCGCCGAAGAGCAGGGCGTCGACTGGAGCGATGTGCGCGGCACCCTGCAGAACGACATCTTGAAGGAGTACATCGCCCAGAAGGAGTGGATCTACCCCCCGGCTCCGCACATGCGGATCATCGTCGACATGATCGAGTTCTGCACCAGGGAAGTGCCCCAGTGGAACACGATCTCCGTGTCCGGCTATCACATCCGCGAGGCAGGAGCCACCGCAGCCCAGGAACTCGCGTTCACGCTGGGTGACGGGTTCGCCTACGTGGAGGCGTGCCTGCGCCGGGGTATGAAGATCCCCGACTTCGCTCCGCGCCTGTCGTTCTTCTTCGACGCCCACCTCGACTTCTTCGAAGAGATCGCCAAGTTCAGGGCGGCACGCCGCATCTGGGCACGCTGGATGCGCGAAAAATACGGGGTGACCGACGAACGCTCCCTCAAGTTGCGTTTCCACACGCAGACCGCCGGCGTGTCGTTGACCGCCCAGCAACCGGACAACAACGTGGTCCGAACGGCGATCGAAGCGCTCGCCGCGGTCCTCGGCGGCACCCAGAGTTTGCACACCAACGCTCTCGACGAGGTGTATGCGTTGCCGACCGAACGGGCTGCGGAGATCGCACTGCGCACCCAGCAGGTCATCGCCGAGGAGACCGGGGTGGCGAACACGATCGACCCGCTGGGCGGTTCGTGGTTCGTAGAGGAGATGACGGACAAGGTCGAGGCGAGAGCCGAAGAGATCCTCCAGAAGGTCCTCGCGCTGGGAGACGGGTCGATTCTCGACGGGACGCTGCGCGGCATCGAGGAGAACTTCTTCCAGGGTGCGCTCGCCGACTCGGCCTATGAGTTCGAGAAGGCCGTCGGGACCGGCGAGCGGTCGATCGTCGGAGTCAACAAGTACGTCGACAACACCGACACCCCGCTCGAGACGCTCGTCATCCCCGAAGAGGTCGAGAAGAACCAGTGCGAGGCCGTCCGGGCGCTGCGGTCCAGGCGGGATTCCCAAGCCGTCGAGGCGGCGTTGAAGGCGCTCGAGGAAGGCGCGAGAGGCGACGCCAACTTGATGGAGTTGATGATCGACGCTGCTCGTGTTCGGGCGACCGAGGGCGAGATCGTCGAGGCGATGAAGAAAGTGTTCGGGTCATACCGTGAGTCGGTTCGCATCTGATCTGCGACGGGTAGCCGTCCATGTGGTGATGGCTGGGTGGTTCGCCATCGCCCCGTCGACCGTGCCGTCATGGAGGCTTTCGCCGGCGCCGCCGCCGGCGCTGGTGCTTGTGGTCGGCGAACCGGTGCGGTGGTTCACGAGTGGAGGTTCACATGGCGCACGTCCTTGATCCCGAATCTGAACCGCAAGCCGAGAACTTTCGCGACGCGCTGGTCGACGCGTTCAACGCGCGGGACCTCGACGGCGTCGGCGAACTGCTGGGTGAGGAGGTCACCTCCGACGTCTTCGACGGTGTGGGAGTCGAGGCGGCCCTGCAAGGGTTGAGCGACTTGTGGATTCGCTATCCGCGTCTGGTCGCGTCCCGGGGGGACTGCGAGGACGACTGTGTGATCGCCTTGTGGCTTCCGGACGAGAACGGCAAGTTTCGTTCCGTCGGATTCCTCGAACTGACGATCGAGGACGACGGCATCGAGCATGTGACCTACATCGACGTCGACGACGCAGACCTCACCGCGGAGCCGCCCGACGAAAGCGAACTGGCCGAGTGGTTCGACTGGGCCGAGTGGGACCGGGGCGAGGAGACGACCGCGGAAGGTCCGTTCGGATAGGAGTGATCATGTGCAGGCTGCAACGCTTCGCAGACAACAGGTACGTCGGGACCCGGGACACGATGCTGTTCTACGACTGCGACGACGACGCGCAGTTCGCGGCGCTGGAGCAGCGCGTGGAGGCCGAGGATCTCCTGGACCGCAAGCTGCTGTCGTCGTTCGGACCCGACGAGCCGCCCGAGGCTCGCAACCGGGGGTTCCGCCCGGCCTGACCGCCCGTTTCCTCCTCCAGGTGGCCCGTTTCCTCCCCCAGCGAGGGCCGTTTCCTCCCCCAGCGAGGGCCGTTTCCTCCCCCAGCGAGGGCCGTTTCCTCCCCCAGCGAGGGCCGTTTCCTCCCCCAGCGAGGGCCGTTT
>JAACED010000102.1 GCA_011682695.1 Gammaproteobacteria bacterium | reverse complement strand
GCCTTCCCCACGCCCGTGGGGGTGAACCGGAACGTCGTGAAGTTCTGGAAGCGCCATCGGCGCCTTCCCCACGCCCGTGGGGGTGAACCGAGCGGTGCCGTGGACGTGTCAGATCCGTTGATGCCTTCCCCACGCCCGTGGGGGTGAACCGGTGCCGGGTGCGGTCGGGACGGCCGAGCGGGGGCCTTCCCCACGCCCGTGGGGGTGAACCCCAGGTACCCGTCGTATGCGAAGGTGAGGATTAGCCTTCCCCACGCCCGTGGGGGTGAACCTGGTACGGCGACGGATGTGGGTGATGTGACGATGCCTTCCCCACACCCACATCGTGGTCACCGAAGGCGAATCAATCCGACTCGCTGACGCCACCCAAGGCAAGGGGGTGATACCACCACCCACGTGCAACAGCGCGGGGAAAACCGTGGCCGTCCGTGGGGAGAACCGATGACCGCACGCGGGGAACACCGATGGCCGCCAGCGGAGAGAAACCAATGGCCATTGACACCCGCTCGACAACGGGCGGACTCCATTGAGGTGGACACGTCCATCGTTGACTGGTCGTCATCGCGCCCGATCTACGGATCAAACAGGGATTGAAACACAGATGCCACGGCCGTTGAGAACGCTGAAGGCAGTATCGTGCCCCACCTACAGACCAGGGCGCTGGTTGCTGCATCCAAAGCCCGATCCTCCTGCCCGGTAGGTGCGCTCGGACACTCCTCGCGGCACGCCTGACCGACGCCGACGATGCCAACTCCTTCCGAACCTCATCGCCGGCACTTTCGTGGCACCCTGACCTGACCTACCCCCCGGCCGCACCGGGAGACGTGCCGAAGATGCGCCGATACAGGTCTTCGCCGTAGCTCGTCGGCAGGGGCTCACCTTCGATCATCCTGAAGGTTCGCCGACCGTCCTGCTTCCTCTCTGCCCGAAGGAAAAGGGCGGCGTTGGTCTCGAGACGCTGGAACCCCTCCGCCAAATCGAACATGTGGGTCACGAAGAAGATCTTGACGCCCCTCTCCAACAAGGCGCGTACGATCTGGCGCGCGATCTCCGAGCCTTCCCTTTCGTTTGTCGAGGCGAATGACTCATTGCACAGCAGAAGACTGCCTGGCCTGATCGCCTCGGCGATCTCCTCCATCCTTTCGAGCTCTTCCTCGAGCTTGCCTCTCCTCATGGTCGGATCCTCTTCCCGTTCGAAGTGTGTGAAGACGCCGGCAGAAACGCTGACACGAAGTTGCCCCGCAGGAGCGAACATGCCAGATCCCATCATCAGCTCCGCGAGACCCACACTCCTCAAGAAAGTCGACTTCCCGCCTTGATTGGCGCCGGTGATCATCACGAGCGACTCGCCGTCCCCGTTCACATCGTTGCCAACCACTCTCGCTTCCACATTGAGCGCCAGACAAACGTCGTACAGACCTCGCGTGGTGAACGCGACCTCCTCGGAAGGCACGGGAACCGGAAAGCATGTCGGCTCATCCTTCTTGGAGAGCTCCTCGTGCAGATTGAGACAACCGAGGTAGAAGGCCAGTTCTGCACGCAACATGGCGACAAAGCCGTGCACATGATCTGCCGACTGCGCGACCGCGCTCGCAACACGGTTGACCCCCTTGTTCGTCAGCTCCGTCAACGCCTTGAAACCGTTGTCGTCCCTCTCGGGGATGACGAAACTGAACTTGGACCGGTTGTGTCCACCAAGGAGCCGCTCAACCCAGCTCCGCACCAACGGTTGCCGGAGCACGTAGCGAGTGCCCACGTTCCCCTGGCCGAGTTCGGCGCTGATCAGAATGCCGTGCTGAAACGTGAGTTCCCGCAGATGAAAGTCGACGGTGTCCAGGTACTCATCGGTCAGCTCGGCCTCAAGCATTCCGAAGAACCGAACAAACCCTTCAGACTGAAACTCCCCCGCGTGCTGATCCGCGATCTCTCTCAGCCGCCTGAGTGAACTGGCAAGGACCTGGAGCACCCGCAGAGACCGCGCAAGGATCCTTTCGGGCGAATCCCTGAACAGGCCCCACCGAACCTTCTTCTCGGCCTCGATCGCTTCCACGGCGACGTCGTAGATCTCCCTCACGACCGAGGGATGGTCCAGACAATCTCTCAGAGCATCCTGCCGGTAGACGATCGCATCTGGATCGACCAGGCTCGACAGAACGGCCCTCTTCACGACGTCGAGCACGAAGGCGTCGCCGCCGGCCATGGCGCCGAACAGCGTATCCAGCCCGAGATCTCGCGACAGGGCGTCGGTGTTCGGGGGAAATTCCGCTTGCGTGTCGAAGTCCCGATCTCTGTGCATCAGGTAGACCTTCACGATGTCACGCGCTCTCTCAGCTGTGGGTAGGTCAGCCCGTATTTCGCAGCAAGCGCCATCGCGTAGGCGCGCCCATCGGCAGGCCGCCTGACGACTTTGTACGTGCGCACCGACGGATCCTCGGAGTCCACCATGCCCACCATGCTGACGGTGCTCTCGCCGAGAGAGGCGATCTCATCGAGAAACGTGACACACACCCCCAGGAGGTCGAGCTCCCTGATCTGGCTCATCACTGCCGCAACGAGGACCAGGGCATCTTTCACCGTGGTGGAGCTGAACAACTCGTTCAGGATCACGACGCTGCTGCTCGTAGCTCGTTGAAGAATGTCACGAATCCTCACGAGGTCGCTCTCCAACTTCCCCTGCAAGGTTTCGACGTCCTCCTCCCGCTCGAAGTGCGTCAAGATCTGGTCCGGCAAGAACAGACGCGCTTCACTGCCCGGCACGGGGTAGCCCAGACTCGCCAGGTAGTGCAACTGGCCAAACATTCGGGCAAACGTCGTCTTGCCGCCCTGGTTGGCCCCGGTCACGACCAAGATGCGCTCGGCGCCCTCGAGGTGAAAGTCGTTGCACACGATCTGCTTGCCAGACACGAGCGTGTTCGCCAGCGCCACGTCGAAGGCCTCACGGGCATAGATATCTTTTGATCCCGAAGACACCTGCGGGTAGCAGAAGGACAGTCCCGCCGCCTTGAAGCGCCCAATGAACTCCAGGTACGCCAGGTAGAACTGAACCTCTCGCTCGAATCGAACGATGGTGTCGTCCAGGAACGTCTCGTGGCGAACGCAGTAGTCGTCGAGAGCCGAGAAGACGGCAGGATTCAGCCGGACGACCAGGTTGAGGATCCGCGCTTCGATATGGTTCATCCCGACCCTGTCCACGTATTTGACCGTGTAGTCGTCAACATCGCCCTGCCGGAACTTCGCGAACGTCCGCTCAACCTCGGGTGTGTAGTCCGGCTCGCCGTCGTAGGCGCCGACTTCGACGCGACTCCCCCTGATATGGACGCGGTACGCGACCGAAGCGAGATTGTCTCTCATCTTCTGCGTCTCGACTGCGAACGTCGAGAAGTCGGACGAATGGGCGTAGGTCTCCAGATACTCGCGAAGCCCCGCCAAGGCGCGCGAGTCGAGCTCGCAGAGCATCAGCTCCTCTTTCAAGGTGTTCACGGCGGTCACATACGCCTCGGCCGCGTCCAAGAACCAACGCTCCGTCTCGTACTTGTGGCGCAACTTCGCAGCCCGAATCAGATGGGTGCGCACTTCCTGCATTCTCTCGGAGAAGTCTTCGACGCAGCTGCGAACTTCCCTCTTCTCCAGATCCTGCAGGGTTTCGTGCCGATAGAGCACAGGCGCAACGGTGGTCAATGGCGAGTAGAAGAGTGCTTCCAGGTGATATTCCTCTCGACCGTCGACCATGGACTCCAGGACCTGATCGAGGTTCAAGTCACGGAAGAACGACGGCGCTTCCCGCGCATCGTCGTCACCACTGTCGGCAAGCTGCTCAAAGAGGATGCTATGAAACTGCACTTGGCGAGCCGTCCTTTTCGAGAGTTGCGGAACGGATGAGGACAGCGTCGACAGGCGCTCGCGAAGCTCCGTCGCACGATCGGGTGCAAGGCTTCGCTGCTGGGACGCGCCGACCTGGTGCAGCAGCTATCAGGGAGATCGAATCGGGTCCGAAGTGGTTATCGCTCGCCATCAGCTTTCCAACGGTTGTTCGTTAGAAGCCATCAGCCGCTTCGCGGCATTTAGGCGGGCCTCATCACCTCGACTGCAGGATACCAGCG
>JAACED010000101.1 GCA_011682695.1 Gammaproteobacteria bacterium | reverse complement strand
GACGACACGTCGAGGGCGTGGGAGATGCTTTGTTCGACGAGCACCATCGTCAGCCCGTCCGTGTCCCTGAGTTCGCGGATCAGGTCGAAGACGACGTCGACGATCACCGGAGCGAGACCGAGCGACGGCTCATCCAGCAGGATCATCTTGGGTCGCGACATCAGGGTGCGGGCGATGACGAGTTGCTGCTGCTCCCCGCCCGACAGCGTCCCGGCCGTCTGATGCTGACGTGCCGCCAGGATCGGGAACCGTTCCAGGAGCCTGTCGAGATCGGCTTTGACGTTCCTCCCCCTTCGACTGTACGCGCCCACCACCAGGTTCTCGGCGACGGTGAGTCGAGCGAACACGTTGCGACCCTCCGGGACGAGGGTGAGGCCGCCCCGGACGATGTCCTCGGTGGCTTGACCGGCGATCTGTCGTCCGTCGAACTCGATCGAGCCGGAGCGGGGAGTCACGATGCCGACGAGGGAGTTCAAGAGTGTGGACTTCCCGGCGCCGTTGGCACCGAGCACCGCCACGACCTCGCCTTCGCCGACGTGCAGGGACAGGTCGGCCAGGACCTCTACAGGTCCATATCCGGCCGACAGTCCCTGCACCTTCAGCATCATTCAGCCAACTTGCGGGATGAAGCCGGGCATGAACTGGTCAAGGAAGCGGATTTCGCCTCCCGAGATCTCGACGAGGGTGACCTCTTTGTCGACCCGCCTCGTGGTCGGATCCATGCTCAGCGAACCGGTCACACCCTGGAATCCTTTGAGATTCAACAACGCGGTGATCATGGCTGCGGGATCGGCCGAGCCGGCGTCCTCGATGATCTGCTTGACGATGTAGATCTCGTCATAGCCGATGGCGACCACCGGTGACTCCGGGTCGGCGCCCGTCGCCTCCTTGTACTTGGCATAGAACTTGGCCATGGCGTTGTCATCGGCAGGCCAGGCGTGTGTCGTCGCCACGAGCCCTTCGACGGCGTCTCCTGCTTCGAGGATGCTGGCGTCGACGGCGCCGTCTGTGCTGAGAACCGGAATCTCGATGCCTGCCGCACGGAGCTGACGCAGGAACACGGGCGTGTCGGGAATGAACATGGGCGTGAAGATCACGTCCGGCGCCGGGTCGAGAGCGGCGATCGCCGTCACCTGCACGTTGTAGTCGCCGGCGTCGATCCGATAGACGTCTTCACCGATGACCTTGCCGCCGGCATGCTCGAAAGCCGCAGCGAAGTAGGTGGGCAAGTCATTCGTGTACGGGATCTCGGTCGAGCGGAGCAGGTATGCGGTCTTGTATCCCTGACCCCAGGCGTACTCGGCGTCGACGGCGCCCTGCAGGTTGTCGCTCATGATCAACTGGAAGGCACAAGGCCCGGCGTCTCCCACGAGCGTGGGAGCGGTGCCGTCACCGGTCGAGATGGGAATCCCGGCCTCGCACGCAAGGCTGGCCTGGGCGAGATACGGATCCCCGGTTGACCCGATCAGATAGGCGGCACCCTGGCCGATCAACTCCTGCGTCGCACGCATCGTCTCGTCCTGGTTGTTTCGACCGTCGCGGGCCACGAACTCGAGAGGGCGACCGAGAACACCACCGGCGGCGTTGATCTCGGCAACGGCCAACTCGGCGCCTTCACGCACCGGGGTGTCGTAGAAGGAGTAAATGTCGGAGAAGTCCCCGACGAAGCCGATCAGGATCGGCTCAACTGGGGCCGCTTGGCCTCCAGCGGTCGTAGTAACCGACGGCCCCTCCGTCGTGGTCGTGGCGGGTGCTGTGTTTGCGCCACAGGCCGTGAGCGTCAGTGCCACGGCGATGATCAGCGCATACAATTTCTTCATTCTCTATCTCCTATTCCGTGTCGTTGCGGCGATAGCACCGGCCAACGCCCCTGCCCGGGCAGGCACGCTCGCCAGGTCGATGTGTTCCTCGGGTGAATGGTCGTTGCTGCCCTCCGGGCCGACCCCGTCGATGGTGGGAATCCCCGCCGTCGACGTCCAGCAGCCGTCGGACATGCCACCGGTGGACTCCGGATGGAGTGGCACCGAGAGGCTTCGGCCGGCGCCCTGGTACAAGTTGGAGAGACTCTCGTCCACCAGTCCCATCGGGGGCCAACGTCCCGTCTCGTACACCGACAGCGATGAGCGCTCACATATGTCGAAGACGCGGCGGCGAGCCCAGTCGAGGTCGTCGTCGCCGAAAGCCCGGATGTCGACGTCGGCCCAGGCTTCCGCTGCGACGACGTTGGGGGCGGAGCCTCCCGCGATCGTGCCCACGGACACGGTGAGGTCGTCCCGCGTCCGGTGGAGTTCGGCGACGGCGACCACCGTCTGACAGAGTTGCACGATCGCCGACGTTCCCCAGTCCGGCTGAACGCCGGCATGGGCCGATCGGCCCTTGGCTTCCAGCCGCACCCAGAGTCCCCCTTTGCGCCGGACTATGAAGCCGCCACCGGGACGCCCACACTCGAGGACGAAACACGCGTCGGCCCTCTCGATCCGGTCCATGAACGGGGGCGCCACCAGCCGGGTCTCCTCGTCTCCGACGACGACCAGTTCGATCGTGGGATGGTCGCCAACGTCGACGAGGGCTTCACAGACCAGGGCCGCCATCGCCAGTCCCCCCTTCATGTCGGCCACTCCCGGGCCGAATGCGACATGTCCCTCCACGCGAAGCGGTCGTTCCGCCGCCGTTCCCCGCGCCAAGACGGTGTCGGCGTGACCGAGCAGGACCACCCTCGCATCGCCACCCGGAATCGTGACGGCCAGATGATCGATTCCGCCCTCATGCCCACGCTCGACCGTGACGCCTTCGAGTCGTGTGAGGCGGTTCACGATCACATCCTGGACCTTGACGATGCCCTCGGGTGCGTCACGACCCGAGTCGATCGAGACCAGTTCGTCGAGGAGCGACAGAAACTCGGCGGAGCGGTGTTTCATGTGAGCGCTGACGGCAGCGGCCACGTCTGCCGTGGCTTGTCCGGATTCCCTCACGTCGCCGCCAGCCCGTGCAGCCGCAGGGCGTTGGCGCCCAGGATGCCTTCGCCGGTACGCACACCCTCGGCCGGTGTGAGAAGGTCGTCGCCGACGGCGCCGACCAGAACCCGGGCCAGGACTCGGCGGAACAGGCGTGCCGAGATCCACAGCACTTCGGGCTCCGACGCCTCGTCGGACCCGTACATCACCTTGGAGGTGGGCACGAGCCCGAGGATGGTCCGCAGTCCCCGGTCGAGGTCGAGCGTCGCCCAGGGGTTGAAGAGGGACAGCTCGATGTGGACGTTCGGGTACATACCGGCGAGGTAGGCGGCCTCCTCGATCCAGGGGAACCCGGCGTGGATGAGCACGATGGCGGTGGCGGGATGGGCGGCGATGAGCGGCGCCAGGCCGGCTGCGTGGGCGTGGGCCAGCAGCACGTCGGGGTCGCCGGCCCCGGAGTGGATGTGGACGGCCTTGTCATGGGTGGCCGCCTTGCGACAGGTGATGTGCAGAAATCGGTCTCGCAGCGCCTTGGTCTCGCGGCGACCACCGGCGAGACCGCTCGCATTCCACGCCGAGAACGATGTGGCCACGTCGTCGTCACATGGATCCTCGACGTCGAGGCCGCTCCGGTAGGCGATGATCGACTTGTACGCGATGCAGGACGGGTCACGGCCGCAGGCGTCGAGTTCCGCCTCGAACGCCGCCACGGCGTCGTCGAGCGTGTCGGCCTGCGCGCACACACGGTCGATGATCGGTTCGATCCTGGCCACACGGTGGGCGTTGGCTCCGACCAGCGCGCCGAACTGCGCCGCGTCGACCGGCGGTTGCGGGTAGCCGTCGTCGACGAAGAGGTCCGTGATCCTCTGGTCGGCCATGAGGCCGCCGAGGTAGGCGGCCGCGTCGTCTCGAAGCCTGGTCATCCTCGCCTCGTCCACGTCGGACTCGTCGACTCCGAGCCAGTGCGCCAGCCACCGGCGCCCGGCGGAGGCGAACATCGTCCACTCGGTGAGCGCCGAGACCTGCTTCCGCGACTCGGCGGCGGCCGTTACGGACGAGGCCATGCACATCCCGATCAGCGTGATCCTGTCGGCCCATCCCGTTGGTGGCTGCGCGAGCAGGTCGGCGAGTCGTACGCCGTGGCAGTGGGCGTCGACGACGGACA
>JAACED010000100.1 GCA_011682695.1 Gammaproteobacteria bacterium | reverse complement strand
CGGGCAAAGCACAGAAAGCCCGCTCGTACGGAATCCCGATACTGGATGCGGCCACGTTCTATGACGAGATCGAGTCCGCCGGCCGCTGAGTAGCCTGCGCCGTCGCAGAGACACCCCCGCCGGTGGAGTCGTCCGCGTGGGCGCGTCGGGCCGGGGTCCCTTTGACAGCCGGATCGCTCATCCGTTCTTGTCGCGGGTGGTCGACACCATCGGTTGTCAGGCGAGGAGCAAGGCCGCCACCACCATCGCCAGGACGGCGATCGCGATCACCCACAGGAGTGCTTTGAGCGTGGAACCGGTTCGGGATCGGATTCGCAGGAACACCAGGCCGGTGACCGCGCCGATGGCGGCGAAGACGACAATGATGTCCTCGGTTGCGTACGGGTCGCTGGCGGCGATGCCGGCGCCGATCAGGCCGAAGACGACGGCGACGGCGATAACGCCGATGAGCCACCCGATGCGCCCGAGCAGGCGCCCCAGCAGACTCCCGAGCCCGGAGAGGAACGCCGTCCTCTGACGAGGGGGCATGTACGTGTAGCCGGACTGGGGCTGCGACGGCGAGGAGTAGACGGCCGATTGCGCGGGTCCCGGGACCGGTTGTGCCGGGCTGCTACCTGAAACCTCGGCACCCAATGCTTCACGAAACCCGCACGTGCGGCAGACCCATCCGCCACCGGCCAACCCGAAGTTGGAGCCGTCACCCGGCCGGGCTTCGACATAGGCACCGTCGCGGCTGTCGCAGTGAATGCACCGGTACAGCCATACCCGCCTGCAGGTGTCACACACCGACGTGTTGTTGCTGCGGAACACGACCCGGCCATTGCAGGGGTTCACGACCATGTAGAGGGCCGGACACCTGAACCGCTCAGCGATCATGACGGACATGCGAGCCTTCCCCTCCCGCTATGGCATCAGGATACGGACCCCCGCAGCCCGGAACCAGGGGCGGAAGACCCTATCAGCGCGGGTTCGTCACGCACGTGTACCTCGCCATCCGTGCAGTGTTCACGCCTCGCTGGCCACATCCGCGACGTGGCGTTGTCGCAAGGGCTCACCCAGGCCGCATGCGAGGTCGAGTGTGCCCCAGAGAGACGTGATTGTCGGGAGGTGAACGGGGTTGGGGGGCCGGGTCTTGCCCCTCGGACGATGTCCTGGACATCCCCCGTCATGTCGCATCGAAGGGCACGCCGGTGTCCCAGAACCCGGCGTCTCGTGTGTCGGCGTGGATACTGTTTGCCTCGGCACGCCCGATGAGCCTCCTGGCGATGGCGAGCCGCAAGAGCTTGCGGATTCGTAGATACGGGCTGTCGGGGTGGAGCTGCCTGTAGACCTTCAGCGCGTCGGAATCATCGGTCACAAGGATGAGCTCACGTTCCACGGCGATGGAACCGTCGACAAGTTCGATGAGAAACTCGGTGTGTTCGACGGCGAGGAAGTACCGAAGGACGACCGTGTCGGTGACGACCTTCGGGTCAGCCGGCGACACCCGAATCCTCAAACTCGGTGACCTCCTCGGGTGGTGTGTCCTGGGTATTGACCGTGAGCAGAGCAGCGACTTCATCCACGGCGACGTGCATCATCTCGGCGACCGTCGGTACCGACACGATGTCCTTGCGAAGCGTCGAACTCAGCAGCCTCAGGAACCTGTTGGGGAAACGACGGGTCCCCCACCGGGTCGCTTCCGGTCCGCCTGGCGGTGGGCAAGCGCAGCATCGGCGAAGTGAGAGCACGGGCGTTCCTCTCGCGCCGTCGTCTTTGCGCATGGTCGGCACCATCACACCACAGCCTGTCTGGCCAAAGTGATGTTGTCCAGAACAGCTTGTTGTCTGTATCAGACAACTGTATGATATAGGCAACATGGCGAAGACTCCTCTCCCCCAAGTCGACGGAGCCGGCTCTACCCGTCGCATCATCGAATCGGCGATCGAAGTGCTTCGCGAACAGATCCCGCCATCGTGGTCGATCGCACTCGAGTTCCAGTCTGCCCATCGGACAACGGAGTGGCGACCCGACGCGGTGATCAAGGTCAAGGCACCGGGCAGCCGTCGAGTGGCCCGGCTGATCGTCGCCTGCAAGGCCGACGTGACGCCGCGGGTGGCCGCCGACGTTGCCTGGCGACTCAAGTCGCACTTGGGCCAGGATCCCGAGGCGAGAGGCATCGTCGTCGCACGGTGGGGAAGCCGCCGCACTCGCGAGGTTCTGAGAGAACTCGGCATCGGATTCATCGACCCGACGGGGAACATCGACCTGGTCCTCGACGAACCCGGACTCGTCGTCCGTGTTGAGGGCGCCGGCGGAAACCCGCTGCGGAAACGGCCGGCCTCTCCGAGCCTACGCGGACCCAAGGCATGGGCGCTGATGAAGACCCTGATCGAAGTGTCACCGCCCTACGGGGTGCGGGAACTGGCCAGCGCACTCGCTACCGATCCGGGATACACGTCAAGGGTGATCAAAGCCCTGGAAGAGGAGCGTCTGGTCTTCCGTGAGCGGCGTGGCCCCATCACCGAGGTCGACTGGCCGGCGCTGCTTTCCCAGCTCACGACGACCTATGGCCTCCTCGACGCCAACAAGACATCGACATGGATCGCTCGCGGCGCAATCCGGGATTTGCCGGAGAAGCTGACAGCATCCCGCCTGCAAACGCGTTGGGCGGTCACAGGGTCCTTTGCCGCCAACCTGATCGCCCCGGTGGCTGCGCCGGCAATGGCCATCGTCTACGGTGACGACCCTGCAGAGATCGCCGAGACGCTGGAGCTGCTCCCGGCCGAGTCAGGAGCCAACGTCATCCTGGCCCGCCCTTACGACGAAGCCGCCTTCACCCGCAGCTGGGAACTCGACGGGGTGAGCTACGTCTCGGTCGCTCAGCTTGCGGCGGACTGCCTCACCGGTATCGGACGGATGCCCGCAGAGGGTGAGGCGCTGGTCCAGTGGATGCGAGCCAACGAGGATCGGTGGAGGGCCGCAGGCTTCGACGCGTCCCCGAACCCGCTGGAGCAATAGATGGTCGACTTGGATCCGGAATACGTTGCCGCCCGTGGCGTCCTCCTCGACGCCCTCGAGGCGCTGGCCGACCACCGCGAAGCGATCGTCTTGGTGGGCGCCCAAGCCGTCTACCTCCAGACCGTGCCCCTCCCCGGATACCAGCCGTACACCACCGATGCCGACCTCGCGATCAACCCAAGCCTTCTGGGACCTCGACCCGGCCTCGAAGAAGCCATGCGTCGAGCCGGGTTCCGCCTCAAGGACGAAGATACGGGCCATCCCGAGCCCGGCATCTGGGAGGCCCGTATCAGGGTCGCTCAGAGACGCGACGACCTCGTCGTCCCCGTGGACCTCATCGTGCCTGAGGCTGTGGCGCCTCCCGGAGGGCGGAGGGGTGCACGGCTCGCCGGCGAACACGGCAGGCGTGCCGCCCGCAGAGCAACTGGACTCGAAGGCGCCCTCGTCGATCACTCTCTGATCGAGGTCGGCGCTCTCGACGAAGGGGACTCCCGACGCACCACCGTCAACGTCGCCGGGCTCGCTGCGTTGCTGGTGGCCAAGCTCCACAAGATCGGCGACCGCGCCGATCGGCCGGACCGGCTCACCGACAAGGACGCCGGTGATGTCCTTCGCCTCTTCATGTCCGCGACGTCGCAGGACATGACCCAGCGTCTCATCGACCTGCTGGAAGATGCCCGATCCGCCGGGGCAACCCGTGCAGCCATCGACCGTCTCGACCCGCTGTTCGGCACGCCCCGAAGTCTTGGAACGCAGATGGCCGTTCGTGCCCTGGCCGGCGTGCTCGACCCGGCCACCGTCCAGGCGACTTGTAGGACCTTCGCCGCCCAGGTGCTCGCCGCCTTGGGCGGCGCGGGCTAGGAAGGTGGGTCGGAACTCGTTGTCGGGCCTCGACGCAGATCCGGTCGGAGCGAAGGACGCTGTTCGGGAAGAGCGTCACAGGGACGAACAAGCCCTAGGGCAAACCGTTGCCCTATCAGGTCGTGCATGTCAGGCGGATCAGTCATGGCAGGCGAACGTAGGGCGGCCGACGAATAGCAGTTCCGATCAGGGTCGTCAGGCGAGACCGCACAGCTGTCGGCCTACTCGGGGCCGTTGGCAAGCGTGAGCAGGTCGCCGTTCCGGTGTAGCTTCTTGTACCTGATGAGATAGCGGACAGCGCCGTCGAGGACCTCGGCGATTTCAGTTCCCCGCCGGGACCATCCGAGCAGTCGTGCGACCGAGGCCGTCAACTCGTCCCAAGAGACACCTCGGGCGTCTTCAACAATTCTCAATACGGCCAGTTGCAGCTCTTCATGTGGGAACTCGTGGGCCGACCGCTTCGTGTCGGGATCGTCTGTAGGGACCCTCACGGCCGTCAAATTCCACTTCGGAGGCCAAACGAATCCATAGCGGTCAACTTTGACTCTCTTGGAGCGTTCCGACTGGCTCAGCGCGGCGTCAAAGGCAGCGCGGACTCTCGCCCCGGACCTGTGAAGACCCCACGCCTCTCGAACCCGGCGCAGAAGCACTTCCCTGAAAACCGGACCCTCCCCTTCTAC
>JAACED010000099.1 GCA_011682695.1 Gammaproteobacteria bacterium | reverse complement strand
CTGGGGGAGGAAACGGACCCCCTCCGTCCTCGGCCAGAGCGCTGAGGACACCTCCCCCATCGTCGGCCCTGGCGGGCCTCCTGGGGGAGGAAACAGGTGCCATGTATCGCTCAGCGGTCTCCACGTTTGTGGTCTGACTCCCGGCATCGTCCCCCTTCCGTTCACCGGCCCCGACGCGTACGGTTGACCCGGTAGTCGCACGGGAGGGAGCGAAGGGGTGTTCCATGCTGCGAAGCCTGCTGGTGGGTGTCATCGTTCTCTCTGGTGTCGTGCCCAGCGTTTCGTGTGGGGGTGCGATCGTCCCTCCCGCCGGACCGGTCGTTCGCGCGTTCGCTCCTGTCGGTTCGTACGCAGGCCATTGGGGTGCCGACTACGCCATCGAGAGGGGCAGCACGGTCCGCACAGTGGCGGATGGGGTGGTGACCTTCGCTGGTGTAGTGGCCGGAGTTCGCACCGTGACCATCTTTCACGGTGGCTCCCTTCGCACCTCGTATTCGTATCTTGCCTCGATCACCGTTGCAGCAGGGGACCGTCTGCAAGCAGGTGATGCGCTGGGGGAGAGTGGAACCGATCACGGCATCGGTGCTCTTCATCTCTCCTCGAGGGTTGGGAGTCGCTACATTGATCCGGCACTCGTGCTCTCCTGCAGCAAGCGCACGTTGCACTTGATGCCACTCGACAGCTAACACCTACACCGTCGCCGGCTCTGTCGCCTATGCTTTCGGTCGTGCGTAGGGGCTTGCTTGGCGGGACATTTGATCCTCCTCATATAGCCCACCTCGTCGCGGGCGAAGTGGCCTATCGCGATCTCGAACTGGACGTCCTCACTTTCATCCCAGCCGGCCACCCGTGGCAGAAGGCCGGCGGCTCGATGACATCCCCGCAAGACCGCTGGGAAATGACCCGGCTCGCGGTCGAAGGCGTCTCCTACTTCGAAGCCGACGATCGTGAAGTCCGCAGGAGTGGATGGACCTATACGTTCGAGACGCTCACCGAGTATCCCGAGGATGAGCAACTGTTCCTCATCCTCGGTTCGGACGCTGCAAAAGGAATCACGACGTGGCATCGATGGGAAGAGGTGCTCGACCGGGCCGATCTCGCCGTTGCACCCAGGCCGGGAACTTCCAGGGAAGACATCGAACGCGCTGTGCCTCGACCCTTCACCTGGCTCGACATGCCAACGCTCGATGTGAGCGGGACCATGCTTCGGAAACGTGCGAGTTCCGGCCTATCGATACGTTTCATGGTTCGCGAGAACGTGTGGCAGTACATCAACCGGCAGGGTTTGTATGGGTGATCATCGCAAACTGCGCCGCGCTCGCGGACTGGTCATGCGAGTTGGCGGAGGCAGGCGGCGCAGGAGCGGGCTACTGGAGGATCAGGCATCTCCCAGGGAGTTGAACCGTGCGGCTCGAAGGGCCGTTCGCGGGGACGCGCGCAGAAGGATCCTGCTCGCCTTGCTCGGCGCCGTCGGCCTGATCGGTGCCGCCGTCGTCGTCTCGCTGATTCTCGTCTCGCGCCCGGCGGCCGGTCCCCAAGGTGTGATCACACCGACAGCGTCAGGTGCGTCGGTGCTCATCGCCGTGACGGACGACAGCGGAAGGGCAGTCTCCATTGCGCTGATCGGGGCGGACCCGGATGGAGCCAGGATTGCGCTGTTCCCTTCGGGTTTGCTGACCGTACTCCCCGGTTTCGGTGATCGAGAGATCAGCGACTCCACACGGTTCGGTGCTGCCGATCTTCCGGAGTTGACCGTCTCGAATCTGCTGGGTGCCCGGGTGGACGGGAGTGTGCAGATCACCGCGAGGGAACTCACCGGTCTCCTGGGATCGGATGTGACGGTCGATCTGACATCGCCACTCGTGGTCGAGGTTGGTTCGGGCGAAGTCGTCGCGATGGATGTCGGGTCTGCCCTTCGGTCGCCGGAGGAGCTGGAGCGCATCCTCACGGAGCAGGGAACGGGGACCCAACTCGAATGGCTCGATCGTCAAGGATCGGTTTGGAGAGCCATCTTCGCCCAGATGGCCTCGACCCCGGCTCTCGTCGATCAGTTGGTCGGTCGTGTCCTTGGTGACCCGGCCTTGGCTCGTCAGGCGCTGCTCGGTGCGGTCCAATCGAGCGAGCTCCGATTGACCGTTGTACCGGTCGAACGCATCGAGCGCGCAGGGGGTGACTCTGAGCTGTACCAGATCAGCGGGGACGCGGCTGCTGCTTTCACTTCCGAGCGTTTCGCGTACCTGCAATTCACTGCGGAGACCCGACCTCGCGTGGAGGTACTCAACGGGAATGGCCGGATAGGCACGACCCGTCCGGTGGCGGCGGCGCTCATCCGCCACGGGTTCCGTATCGTCCGCACCGACAACGCCGACAAGAGCACCTATGCCGAGACTCGGATCATCGCGCAGGGTCGGGAGCATCAACAGGCTGCCCTGGACGCCAGAGAGGTGTTGGGAAGAGGAGAGGTCGTTGTCGAGGTCCGCCAGCCCAGTGGTGTCGTGGATCTCACTATCATTGTGGGGCAGGACATTCCCGCAGAGGAGGTATGAGCGCTCATCGAGCCTAGGAACGACAGTCGAGAGCTTGCCCGCCTCGTCGCGCAAGTACTCGACGCCAAGAAAGGTATCGACGTCATCCTCCTCGATGTCTCCAAGCTCCTCTGGATCACCGACGTATTCGTGATCGCTTCAGGCACGTCCAACCGTCACGTGCAGAGCCTCGCCGACGAAGTCGAGTTCAGGCTGCACGACGAAGGCCGGCGTCCCCTGCGCACAGAAGGGCGCAAAGAAGCAGAGTGGGTGTTGCTCGATTTCGGGGATTTGGTCGTCCACCTGTTCCAGCCGGCCACCCGTGAGTACTTCAGTCTCGAGCGCCTCTGGGGTGATGCACCCCGTTTGGAGTGGGAGCCCGCGTCGACCGAGGCCTGAGTGCGTCCTGGTACACTCCACGTCCGCACTTGGGGCTGTAGCTCAGCTCGGCAGAGCACTTGCATGGCATGCAAGGGGTCAGGGGTTCAAATCCCCTCAGCTCCACCACCCGAAATCCCTTGTGTTTACAGGGGATTTCGCTAGTTCGGGGTCGCGGCGCGAAACCCCTGAGTCCGTCGAGAGTCCGCGGAAAGTCCGCGAGAGATTCTGGTCAGGGTTCCTCGAAGGGGTCTGTGGGCCCTCAGCCGCGAGCGTGGTGCGGGGCTGCGTGGGCGTTGCCGGCTCACACTCGACGGCCGTTGGTTCAGCGGGTCCTGGCTTCGGAGAACTGGGAAGCCTCAGATCGATGCAGGACCGACTTTGCGCTGCTCAGCCTGGACAATTCCTTACCGTTCAGATCGGCTTCGTGAACCACTCGGTCACGACGGTGCAGCCGCCGGCGGTGAGCATCGTCCGTTTGGGGGTGTCGTCGGGGCCGCAGACGACGACGATCTGTGCCGCGCCTCGAGTCCGGGCCACCTCGGAGACCGCATCCAGGAGGGCACGCCCGACAGACACCCACGCATCGGGCTCGTCCACCATGAAATCGTCGATCACGCAGGTCTTGCCGCCCGGGTCGTAGACCGGAGGCGCATCAATGAGCGTTCCGATGGCGAACCCTCGCACAACGCCATCGTCGTCGTAGACGAGTGATATCGCATCGTCGGTGTCGATCAGATCGGCGATGAACGCGGCATGCTGCTCTCGGGCATCGGCTGCCGGGTTGTGAAAGACGGGGTTGTACTCGGCATACTGTTCGCGTTTGCGCGCCGCCAAGTCTGCGATCGTGCTGACATCGCCGCGTGTTGCGTCTCGAACACTCACCACGCCACGATAGTGACCTGATCCTTCAGAGAGCCAGGCTTTATCAGAGGCTGACGCTATGGCGGTTCGCTGTCCTCAATGTGCGCACTTCGATCTGCCGGATGGGTACACCGTACGGGAGATGCGCAGGGAAGACCTCGAAGCTGTCGGTCGGCTGTACTTCGAGGCGTACGACCCTGGTGTGGCGTGTGCAACGTTGCGAGGAACCAAGCCGACCTGAGCTCTCTGCGTTCTCGATGTCGCAGATCCCGCTCAGCGGTCTCGGGTGGCTGGGCCTCTGCCCAGGAGTCCGGTCGCCGACCTTCTCGTGCTCGCTGCTCTAGCTCCAGCGACCGGTCTTGGGATCCCACTTGCCCACGGCGGTGCCGTCAAGGAGCGGGTTGAGGAACGGCGTCACGACGGCGAGTGCATCGTCCAGTGCGAGCACTGTGTCGAGGAGCGATCGGCCGGCCTCAGCCGCGTAGCCCTTTTCCCAGAGTTCACGATCAGGAACAGAGAACGCATCCGGCAGGTCGATGTCGCGCCGGTCGGCCTCCGACCTGAGCGCTGCGTACTGTTCTGCGGCATCGACGGAAGCCTCTGAGATGATTGCGACGAGGTCCACGAGATCCTTGAATCGGGTTGATGGGACGTGGCTCGCGCCGTAGGTCTGCAGGATCGCGGCCACTTTGTCGGCGATGTGATCGACAAGCGGATAGACGACGTAGCCGTGCTGCTCGACGTCCGGCATGGCGACGCGGGCGAGTGCCGGCACCCGCTCGGGCTGTCCGGTGAGACGGATCTCGGGCCCCACGAGATCGACGTGAAATGCAGACCACACGGTTGCGCCCACCGTTGCCGTTGCCGGTAGACGGACACCGACAGCACCTGCGGTGAGTGTCT
>JAACED010000098.1 GCA_011682695.1 Gammaproteobacteria bacterium | reverse complement strand
AGCACGCCCGGAGGGACTCGAACCCCCAACCTTCTGATCCGTAGTCAGAATCGGGGGGTTTGGGCTACCAGGGCGAACGGCCACAAATGCTGCTTGACCTGCGGTTTTGTCGTGCAACAGTTCTCACCGTTTCGCGGTGTTTCCGATCCTCTCGCGGACCAAATGCGGACCAAACCGGGCCGCCGGTCTCTCGCCTGGGCCTACGCTCAGTCAGTTTCGTAGCGAGGTGGGTGATACGCGACACCTGTCCGCCTCACATCGAACACACCGATATGGTGACGCTGCAACTGGGAGACCAGGTCCTCCATGTGCATCTCGAGCAGCTCGACGGCTTCAAGCTGATGGCACCTGAGGAAGACATGGCGACCGAACGTGAATTTGCGGCGCCGGCGTGTCGCATCCGCATCGTGGGTGATCAGAACTGCGTTGCGATCATCGGCATAGGCAGCGACCGCGTCGTCGTCTGCCCCACCAAGGCCCGCATCGACAACGCTCCAACATTCATGTCCAGACTGGCGGAGAAACGAACCGACCGCTTGGGCATCGACGTCCTCATCCAGTACGAAGCGCATCTACGCGACCGATGACGAACTCGCCTTCGTCGCCTGGATGTCGTCCTCGGTCAGGCTTGGAAAAGCATCCAGGATCTCCTGCGTGGTCTTGCCAGCATCCAGGTAGCGTCTTACTGCCTCAACGGGCACCCTTGTCCCACGAAAGACCAGCTTGGATGCCTGAACCTTGCGGCGCTTCTCGACCACACCAGCGTGCGCAGCGCTGCGCCGTAGACGTCCCTGAACCCGGGAGCGGATTGCCTGGAGGTCGATCACCTGCCACATCACCCCCTGGAAGGGACGGCGCGAATCCTCCCACGTTCCGTCCCCGTGCTGGAAAAGCACCCTCTCCCCTGACAGAGCGAAACGCACCTCTCGTAGAGGGGATGCGTAACCCCGTTGCCGTAGATAGTCGATGATCCGTCGGATGTGCTGCAGGGACACCCCCTGGTGCCGCAGCTCCGACGCAACAACCAGCTCAACAAGGCGCGACAGCGAGTACAGGCGCACCACATTGCGCGAGCTGATCTCCCGTTCGATGTCGGGCTTGATCAGATCGGTCTTCTCCCAATAGCGGAGCCGCTGCCGACTGATCCCCGCGATCCCGGCTGCCCGCTTATCCGGGACCATCATGTCATCGTCGGAATGACTCATCTCGGCTCCATTCGGTCCAACCATTCCAGGATAATGCCGACCTCGGACAGAAGGGGCGCAATCCGAGCATCGCAAACCGACCACTGTTGTGCGGTCGGCCGGTAGGCGCAACAGCCACATGTTGAAGAATGAATTCGCGCACGACAGGATACGGGACAGTCTGCAGCCGGGTTTCCCGGTGGCTGGCGATTGGCTCTCCCACCGTCTCAACCGGCAGTTCGGGCTGGAAGTCGGGACCATCGAGCCTCAGGTACACGCCTTCGGCGAGCGGTGCTTCGGGTGACACCTTTCGGAAGAAGATGCCAATCCTCTCCCCTGGCGGCACCAACCCAGGCCCTGGCCAAGGCGGAGACGAACGCTCGCCCTCTAGAAGTCGAGATGTAGACGACTCGTCCAAGTCTCCCAACATTGAGCGAGCACGGGGATCCGAAGTCCCCTCCGGGCGTTTATGCGCCGTGGGCCGATCCGCCGAATACCCCCATAAACATTGCTGTTTTGGCTTCCAGCAGTTCGTGTCGTTTCGCGTCGTCTTCGGTTCTCCCGTGGCCCAGGCGCGGCCCAAGTGTGTAGGGAGGTGCTGCCGTTCTGGCTGAACCGGGCCGTCGCAGACTTCGACTTCACCGCTCAGCCCACAGCCGACGAAGCGATGATCGCGAACTAGCGACCTGTGGTTTCCTCGCCGACGCCGCCAACGTCCTGTTTATCGGGCCGCCCGGCGTCGGCAAGACCATGCTCGCGATCGCCCTCGGACACGCTGTAGTCGACGCCGGCTACCGGGTCTGCTACACCACCGCCGCTGACCTCGCTGCCAGATGCCGACGGGCCGCGTTGGAAGGAAGATGGGCTGCGCCAATGCGGTTCTTCTTCGGACCCGCCGTGCTGATCATTGCGAACTCGCCGGTGCGCCACGAGGCGTTGATGGATCGAACCACAACGGTGTCACGCTTCTGTTGAGCGAGACCGCAGCCGATCGCCGGCCGGGAGGCACACCCTGGGAGAGCCAACGCGAAGGCGGCAGGCGATTCACGAGCCAACACAGCCGACGACCCACCGGACACAACGAGCCGAAACCGCTACGACCGTCCCCACACAAAGTCGGCGATTCACACACCGAAGCACCACCCCGGGAGGCGTCCATGGCTGCGAGTAGCGCAAACGTACCTGACGAGGTCAACGCTGCGGGGTTCGTGAGCCCCCATCACAGGCTTCAGATCGTGGTTGAGCGCGACCAGCCGGGGTGGCTGCTACGCCAGCTGTAGTAGCACTTCTCTCATGGGCACTCGTGCTTCGGCATCCCCGAACTCGCTGGCCGCAAAGATCTGCTGCCAGACCAGTTCGTTGACGAACCGCACACCCAATGAACCGTACCGGTGTGAGTTGGGCATCCAGGAAGCCGCTCAGTCCCGAGCCCAGACCTCGGACCCTATCTGTTAGGACTCTTACTGGGAAATGGTAGGTCGTCCATTGTTGTCCCGGCTGGGAACCTGTCTCTGCAGACCTGGAGGGCCATGAGCCACAAGGCGTCGGCTGCGTCTTCGACCGGTGCTGGCCCCAGCTCAGGTATACGGGCAGAAACGGAAGCGTCTTCGGCGATGTATCTGGTGGCGAGGTCGACGGCCACCGTCTTGTTCCAGACACCCAGGGTGCATGCTTCGCTGAGACGGATTCTCCAAATGGCGGGGTCTGCCTGGTTGAGACCAAGCATGTTGATCCACGTCAGGTACACCGGGCGCAGGGCCTCGTCGGTCATGTCGACGGTGACCGCCGTAGTGCCTTCGCCGGACAGGTTCGCACCGCAGCCGGCAGCAACGATGGCAATGCCGATCATCACGACGGCCACGACGGAGACCAGAGAACGGGCTGAACTCATGAACCACACCTCCAATCAGATACTATCAACGGTGTCCGAATGGCAGGCGGAGGCACTGTGGCTCTCCGCTTGCACTTCCCTCTCCCAACGGATGCATGCTCGGTCCGCCCCGCAGGTTGTAGACACCTTCATTCTCATTCTCTGAGGGTCTCACCGTTGTTCGCCGTCCGTGGCGGTTCATCCGGCGCCCCACCAGCGGTCCGGGCCAGGAGTAGGCGGTTTCTTGGCAGGATCGCCAGTGCCACATGGGGCCGTATCACGCCGCTCACCTAACAAGAACCCACCTTCGCCGGGTGTTGGCTTCTCGATAGGGCCCCACCGGACCGGATCGGCCGCCCAGAACCTCTAAGTCGACCACAATGACAGAGGAGCCATTCTCGACACGGTCAATTCGGTTCGATCCAAGTGGGTGCAAGAACCCTACGCAATGGTGTGTACGCGCACCACTCCGCACGTGCTGAACAGCCAGGTCAGTGAATTCTGCTACCTGGCCGCCTCCGAGACGGGTCGATGCCTCGGAGGCTGAGGGGGCCAGCACTGTCACTACGCGCAGGAGTGAGGATGCACGACGCGATAAAGCAGCGGCCTACGACTCATGGCGACGCGGCGTTGAGCCCATCCCACGGAGCGATCTGGAACCCGTCGCCATCGTAGCCAACGTGATTGGAGCATGCTCCATCACCTTCTCCAACGTTGGGGTTAGGCCACGTCCCCGTCTCGTACGCTCTCGTTGGGAGATTCCCAGAGAAGCCGAGAAACCATATGGTCCACGAGCAGTATCCATAGAAGGGCCAAGCGACCTGGCTGTCGCCATAGAGGCTCACCCCCACTGTGTAGCAGTCGCCATACGCCGTCGACGACCCGTAGTAGTAGGCGGTGGAGAAGTCTCGGTAGCTGAACTCGTACACACAGCGGTCGCCTCCGAGGCCGTAGATCGAGTATATCCACCCGTCCCGGATGGTCGAGCCGGCAGTCATGGACTGAACTCCGGCGTACCGCTCCCCATCAGCTCCCATAGGCTCACCATCGGAACGAGCCTCGGACAGTGTGATTCCCCCACTCGCTTCAGCCGCCGCGTACTCTCGACCAAACGCAGATGTCCAGCCGGCCGGTTCCGCGACCGGTTCCGCGTCGATCGTTAGCACGCCTCCGTACGTGACCGAAGATGAGATGGACATCTTGGATACTTGCCCTGAGAGCAGCTTCGACATCGAATCGGGCCACCCAATAGCATTAGCGAGCCACAGGGAATCAAACCCCTCCGCCGTCCCCTTGGCGCCATTCGGATCAGTGATGACCGCCTTCAGAGACGATCCGTCGAAGGCGAACTCCTCCGCGACATCCGAAATGGGAGACGCAAGCCGCACGTAGAACTCCCGGGCTCCGAAGTACCCGTCAACACTTCGCGTTGCCCGCGAATCCACTCCATCCATGTCAAAGATCCCAGTGACTCGTACCCAATCGCCACCCACATTCGCCTGCGTGGCCCCCACGGGGGCTTGCAGCCCGGCTACTAACGCGACGGCCACCAAGATCAGCAGAACTCGTCTCATGATCTCCTCCTTTCCCGGGAGTTCCCTACCCGGGAGTTCCCCAGCCGCCCGTCACACCCAATCATCGCGCACAACGCATAGAAGTCAATAGTGGTACCTCCTACTACCAAGG
>JAACED010000097.1 GCA_011682695.1 Gammaproteobacteria bacterium | reverse complement strand
GGCCAGCGCCGCGTCGAACAGGGGATAGCCGTCGGCCTGCGTGTCGAGCGATCCCCGTGTGGCGGTCGTGTCGAGTTTGTCTGCGAGAGGGGCCAGCTCCCCGTCGAAGAGGAAGACCTTCGCGCCGCTGTGAGCGAGGATGTACTCCACCTCAGGGACAGCGAGCTTGTGGTTGACAGGAACGACTGCTGCGCCGGCCAGCAGTGCGCCGAAGAAGGCGATCGGAAACGACGGCGTGTTGAAACTCATGATCGCCACACGATCACCCTTGGCGACACCCCAGGACTGCAGCACCGCTGCGGCGCGGTGGGCCTGATCACGCAAATCGGCGAAGCTCAACCCCCGACCCTCGTAGCGGATGGCGTCCTTTTCGGGGAATTTCCTTGCATTGCGGTCCAGTATCTCAACGAGGTTCACAGAGGGTCCTTTCCGCTTCGGCGCGTCCCGGAGCATCGATATGGTGACAACGCTCTTGAAGGCTAGCCACGCGCAAGCGGGGCGGATTCTCCGTGCGGGCCGTTCTTTTCTTCCCCCGGGGAGCGGAGCGGCTTGTTTCTCCCCCCAGCGAGCGAAGCGAGTGTTGGGGGGAGTACGGCGGAGCCGGGAGGGGGGCCGGCGTCAGCCGGGAGGGGGGCACATACCCTCCCCACGACCCCCTCCGTCCTCGGCCAAAGCGCCGAGGACACCTCCCCCAGCGCTCGTCAAAGCCCTCGCTGGGGGAGGAAACGGTGGGTCCAGCCCTTCGAGAGAGGAGCCGAACGTTTCTCCCCCCGGCGAGCGAAGCGAGTGTTGGGGGGAGTACGGCGGAGCCGGGAGGGGGGCCGGCGTCAGCCGGGAGGGGGGCCGGCGGAGCCGGAGGGCGGCTCAGTCCTTGCGGCTCGCCAGGGCCTGTTCGAGCGTCGTCCAGGGGAGGCTGGCGCACTTGATGCGCACCGGGAACTTGCGCACACCCTGGAGCGCCTCCAGGTCACCGAGTACCGAGCCGGGACGGTCCGGATCGAGGCCGGCGTCACCTTCCTCGATGTCCATCATCGCCTTGAACCGGCGGATCAGAGACTCGACCTCGGGGATCGTCTTGCCCTTGATCGCCTCGGACATCATCGACGCGGAGGCCTGGCTGATCGAACAACCTTGGCCGCTGATGGCGACGTCGGTGACCGTGTCGTCTGTGATCGTCAAATCGAGGGAGATCTCGTCCCCGCACAGCGGGTTGTGACCTTCGCCGTGCGCGTCGCAATGGTCGATGGTCCCGCGATTACGCGGACTGCGATAGTGGTCGAGGATGACCTGGCGGTAGAGATCCTCAAGCGACACCGAAGATCTCCTTGGCACGGTGCAGGCCATCGATGAGGGCGTCGACATCGCCGGGTCGGTTGTAGACGTAGAATGAGGCCCTCGCCGTCGACGGGACCCCGATCGTGCGGGCCAGAGGACGGGCACAGTGGTGGCCGGCACGGATGGCGATCCCGTCCCCGTCGAGGATCGTCGCGATGTCGTGCGGGTGGATTCCCTCCATCGTGAAACTGACGACCCCGCCGCGCTGGTCGGTGTCGGACGGCCCGTAGATCCTCAGTCCGGCGACCTCGCCGAGGCGGGACAGCGCGTAGGCGGTCAGCTCCTCGTCGTGTGCGGCGACCGTCTCCATCCCGATGGCGTCGAGATAGTCCATCGCCGCCGCCAGCCCGACCGCTTCGACGAACGGAGGCGTCCCCGCCTCGAACCGGTGGGGGATCGGCGCCCACGTCGACGACTCCAACTGCACGTCGTCGATCATCTCGCCGCCGCCTTCGAGCGGCTCCATCTCCTCGAAACGATCCATGCGGCCCCACAGGACGCCGATGCCGGTCGGCCCGAGCATCTTGTGTCCGGAGAACGCGATGAAGTCCGCGCCGAGGGCCGCCACGTCGACGGGTGCGTGCGGGACGAGCTGGGCGGCGTCGACGACCACCAGGGCGCCTCGCTCTCTGGCGAGCGCCGCGATCTCGGCGACCGGCGGAATCGTGCCGAGCACATTCGACATGGCGGTGAGGGCGACGACCTTCACGTTGTCGTCGAGGAGCCGGGTCAGCGCGTCCACGTCGAGCCGATAGTTCTCGGTGAACGGCGCGTACACGAGCTCGGCACCCGTGTAACGGGTCAGGAGCTGCCACGGCACGACGTTGGCGTGATGCTCCATCAACGTCAGCAGGATCTTGTCGCCGGCTTTGAGATGGTTCAAACCCCAGCCGTACGCGACGGCGTTGAGACCCGACGTGGCGCCGCGCACGAACGCGATCTCGTTCGAGGAACCGGCACGAATGAAGCGTGCCGCGGTCGCCCTGGCCGCCTCGTACGCCGCGGTGGATTCCTCGGAGAGCGCATAGGCGCCACGATGCACGTTGGCGTAGTGGTTGCGGTACAGGTCGTCCATGGCGTCGAGGACCTGGACCGGTTTCTGGGCCGACGCCGCAGAGTCGAGATAGACGAGCGGCTTGCCGTGGATCGAGCGCGACAGGATCGGAAAGTCGTCGCGAACGTGTGAGAGGTCGATGCTCACACCGGCGCCTCGGAGAGAAACCCCTCGTAGCCCTCTTCTTCGAGCCGTTGCGCCAGGTCCGGTCCGCCCGAGGTGATGACGCGACCGTCGGAGAAGATATGGACGAAGTGCGGGGTGATGTAGTCGAGAAGCCGCTGGTAGTGGGTGATGATCAGAAAGCCACGTTCGGACGTGGCGAGGCGGCTCGCCCCTTCGGCGACGATCTTGAGGGCGTCGATGTCGAGCCCGGAGTCGGTCTCGTCCATGATCGCCAGCTCCGGTTCGAGCAGCGTCATCTGTAGCAGTTCGTTGCGTTTGCGTTCCCCGCCGGAGAACCCCTCGTTGAGGTACCGGTCCGCGAACGAGGCTTCCATGCCCAGGTCGCGCATCGCGTCGGTGAGCTTGAGGCGCATCTCCAGGACCGTGTAGTCGACATCCATGCGGTTCGACAGGGCGGTGCGCAGGAAGTTGACCAGGGTGACGCCGGGGATCTCCTCGGGGTACTGGAAGGCGAGGAACATGCCCAGGACCGCCCGCTTGTCGGGGGCGAACTCGGTGATGTCCTCTCCCTTGAAGAGGATGCGGCCTTCGGTCACGGTGTAGACGGGGTTGCCCATGAGTACGTTGGCCAGCGTCGACTTGCCGGAGCCGTTGGGTCCCATGAGCGCATGGATCTCACCGCGGTCGACCGTCAGATCGACACCTTTGAGGATTTCGGTGTCGCCGATGGCGGCGTGCAGGTTCTCGATCTGAAGGAGGGGTTGATCAGACATGGCCTTCAGCCTACTTAGCCCTATGCGCGTAGTGGAAAATACGGTTCAGGGGCCATGGTAGCGAGCGATCGGCGGTGGCCGGCCGGGCCGGGGGAGTGTCAGCCCGGCGTGCCGGGCGCCACCAGGGACGCGCGCACCGTCGATTCGACGGTCATCTCCATGTCGCTCGAACCCGACCCTTCCGAGGACTCGATCGCCATGTGCATGAGCATCGGGAGCCTGTAGGTCTGCTCGACCTGACGGACGAGGCCTGCTTCCTGATCGAACCAGTAGGTCCCCGACCCGGCGCTGGCGCCGATCGAGATCACGAAGTCGATCGTCGGCATCTCGGTCGTGGAACCTTCCTCGGACATCGAGGAGAACCCTTCGAACAGGGCTCGGAACATCTCGCCGAGGTCGATGTCGACCGCGGACGCTTCGGCCGTGAACTCGATCACCACGACGTCGTGGCCGTCCATCGTGTCGAAGCCGGTGACCGTGTAGATGACCGTGGCGGTGATCGTCTGGTCCGAGTCGGGGATGTCCTCGGATTCTTGTTCGGTCCAGGTGTCACCGACGGCGAGAGGGCGGTCCGGGAATGGGGGGCCGAACGGTTTGTCGAGCCCACCTGACGTGAGGCCTCCGAGTATCGCGAACGGGTCACCGTAGAACGGCATGTCGTCCGGGACCGGCTCGTCGTTGATCGTGACGGGGCGGCCGTACTGATCCAAGATGATGGTGGTGTCGGGCACCTCGAGGAGGTCCGGTACCCTGCCCTCTTCCAGGTCCCGGTTCGATGCCGGTTCACCGTCGATCGTGCCCTCGACGGTGAACTCGTCGAAGACGCCCGAGATGTGCAGAGCCGTGGTGTCGGGCTCCGGTCCTTCGGAGATGTCGTAGGTGAGCGAACCGGCGACGTTCGTGCGCACGTCGGCGCTGCTCGGGCCGTCCTGGGTGCCGAGCACGCCCGGATCGCCTTCGATCGTCACGTCCATCGTGATGTGCTGGTCGACATCGATGTCGTACGAGTAGGAGTCGCCGGGCGCGTAGGAATAGGCGTAGAGGGCCGGCTCGGCGGTCAAAGCCGTAGTCGTCGGCGCACCGGTGGTCGTGGGCGCCGCGGTGGTGGTGGTTGCTGGTGCCCCGCTCGCACACGCGGTGGCGACGAGTGCGAGGGCGATGATGAGGATGCGGGTACGCATAAGCATTCCTTCGATTGTACGGGTACGGGTGCCTCGAGAGAAGGGCATCGGAAGAACGGACAATGTGCTTGAGCGGCGGTGCTCCCCGGGACCCTCTCCGTCCCTGGCGGGACACCTCCTCCAACGCTCGGCGAGACCCCCTCCGTCCCTGGCGGGACACCTCCCCCAACGCTCGCCAAAGCCCTTGCTGGGGGAGGAGACGGCCCTCGCTGGGGGAGGAGACGGGACCCCCTCCGTCCCTGGCGGGACACCTCCCCCAACGCTCGGCGAGACCCCCTCCGTCCCTGGC
>JAACED010000096.1 GCA_011682695.1 Gammaproteobacteria bacterium | reverse complement strand
GTCGTCTTCCCATGATCAATATGACCCATCGTCCCCACATTCACATGCGGCTTCGTCCGCTCAAACTTCGCCTTCGCCATCACAAAACCCTTTCCCGCTCGTAGCGGCGGGCAGACTCGAACTGCCGACCTCTCGATTATGAGTCGAGCGCTCTCACCAACTGAGCTACGCCGCCTCGACCTGCTTCTCTCGCCCGAGGGCACTTCCCGCTCGAGCATGCTCACCCCTTGCATGCCTGCTCTGCGAGCCGACCCGCTCTGCGGGGAGTGCGAGCCTCCTTCCGGACTCGAACCGGAGACCTCCGCCTTACCATGGCGGCGCTACTACCAACTGAGCTAAGGAGGCTAGGTTGTCACACCGCCGTGGCGGTGAGTGCCGGGAGAAGGATTTGAACCTCCGAAGGCATCGCCGGCAGATTTACAGTCTGCTCCCTTTGGCCGCTCGGGCATCCCGGCAAGCCCGAAGCCATGTCGGGCGGACCGTAGATTAGCTGTCTCTCAGCGGTGCGAAAACCGAAGCCGACCCAGGCTGAGGCCCAGGAGCGCCGAGACCGGCCGTGTCCCCTTGGTCATTCGTGTCGCCTGCCGGTTCGTGCCGACCAATGGTTGCCACCGGCGCGGCTTCGGAGCATGATGAGACCAACGAGAGGAGTCCGATGCAAGACCTCGACGAACGTCTGGCGAAGTGGAAGCAGGCCGAGTTGATCTCTGATGAACAGGCCGCTGCGATCGTCCGTTTCGAAGGTGCCGAGCAGCCGCAACGATCGACGCTGATCGCAGAAGTACTCGGCTATCTCGGAGGTGCCTTGGCGATCGTTGCCCTCTGGGTATTCATCGCCCAGTTCTGGGGGCGTCTGGAGATCTGGGCTCAGCTCACCCTGATCGGTGTATTGACCGTCGGCTTCCTGGCCGCCGGCGCCTGGTCACGCACCGGAGAGGGCGAAGCGGTCCGGCGCCTGTCGAGCTTCCTGTGGTTTCTCGGCATCACCGGCGTCGCCGGGTGGTTTGGAGTCTTCTCCGGTCAGATCCTCAACATCCACGACAAACCCCAGGCCCTGTGGATCACCATACCGACCTTTGTCGTGGCCACTCTGTTGTGGAAGGCGCTGCCCAAACTCCTACAGGCGGCAGCACTTATCGGAAGTGTTCATGCCGTGGTGCTGAGCGCCGTGGCGCAACTCGACCCGTCCCCCACCGAGTGGTTCGGGCTGATCGTGTGGGGAATCGGCGTCGCCACCGTGTTGTTGGCCTGGGGAGGAACCCTGCAGCCGGCGGGCACCTCATATGCCCTCGGCATCGCCGCGATCCTCATCGGACCGAGCATGGCTGCGGGCATGCTCGATACTGCTTGGCCGCTGTGGCTCGGTCTGGTGAGCGCCGCCGTGATGCTTGCGTCGAGCGTGCCACTGCGCGAAGTGCTGCTCCTGGTCGGCGGAGCAGGCGCCGTATTCGTGTTCCTCCCTCAGTTGATTTTCACCTACTTCGAGGAGTCCCTCGGCGTGCCGGTGGCGCTGTTCCTCTCCGGCGTTGTGCTCATTGGAGCTGCCCTACTGATCGCAAGACTTCGTGAGGAGGTGGCCGGAACATGAAACGTGCCACACTCGCCGTCGTCCTGTCGGTCCTGGTGCTGGTACTGGTCCTGACCGTGGTGCTCGTCTTCGGCGTCATCCCGTTCCCCGAGTATCCGTCGCTCGCCGAACAACCGGACCCGTCGATCCCCGGGACGGTGGTGTTCACCCGTGGTGACGACCCACCCTGTCTCGAAGTCGTCCCCGCCGGCGGTGGGGTCCCCAGAGAACTTCGGTGCGACCGGGACGTCGTCGGCAACGGTCTGGCATGGACGTCCGACGGGCTGATCGTGACGTTCGACGCCTCCACCTACCCGCCCCAGTATGCGCTGATCGACCCGGAGTCAGGCCAGGTCGTCGAACGGTTCGATGCCGGACTGGAGGGACCGGAACCACTCTTCCCCAATCCTGAGACCTCTCGTCGGGCCGACGGAGCAGTGCTCACCGCCGGCCAGTCGGCGGGTGGCGCAACACTGATGATCAAAGAACCGAACAAGGAATCGCGGCTGTTGCTCGAGGTGAGCGGTCCCCGTAACTATCGCTTCGACATAGTGCGATGGTCCCCCGACGGGAACTGGGCGCTGGTGATCGACTCCGAGGAACGGCTCCTGATCCTACGCGCCACCGGCGACCCCGAACCGCGGGTGCTCGTCAAAGGTGTGGCGCGATGGATGTCTGCCGCCTGGTACATCCCGGGATTCGATGGGTTCGAGGTCCCCGGCCGATAGAACGACTCCACGCTTCCCCCGGCGGGGAATCCCTCCGAGCCGGCAGCTCGGAGGGATGACGTAGAAGAACGTTCCGAACGAAGGCGTCCCGACACGGCAGGGCACACGAAACAACAGGAGACGGGCCGGTGATGCCGCCTCAGGTAGCGTTTGCCTTGATCAAGGGAGGCCGAATGGTGATCGTGCGCACAGTGTTGGCAGCGTTGGTGGGAGCATGGATCTTCGAGCGGCTCGAGGTCCCTGCGGGTGCGCTGATCGGCGCCATGGTTGCGGTCGCAGCCGTGAACCTCTTCGGTTCGAGCACAGTCCCACTGCCCGACTGGGCTCGCTTTCTCTCCTTCGCCGCACTGGGATGGCTGCTCGGTCAGGCCTTCACCCGCGAGACACTCTTGTCCCTGAAAGAGTCGATCGTCCCGGTGGCGATCATCGTCGTCTCCTTGTTGACGGCGACTGTGCTGATCACCCTCGTCCTGCGGACGCTCGGAGTGGATCTCGCCACCGCGTTTCTGGCATCGTCGCCCGGCGGGATCTCACAGATGGGCGCCATCGCCGCCGACCTCGGTGCCAACGCTCCGGTGGTCGTGACGGCACACCTCGTGCGGGTGATCACAGTAGTGGTCTTCGCTCCGCTGGTGGCCAAGCTCCTGATCCGGTAGCTGCCAGTTTCCTGTCACTATGAGCGTCGATATGCGACGCCAGCATTGACAGGAATCAGACCCCGCTTTTCCTGTCACTATGAGCGTCGGTATACGACGCCAGCATTGACAGGAACACGACCACGCGCCGGGATCAGGAGGCCGAACCGGCCTTGCGCAACACGAGGACACCGGGGATCAGCATCATGGCGACCAGCACCCAGTCGAAGCGTGCCGGCGCCCCGCGCCATCGGTAGTCGAGGAGTGCGATCACGGCGAGCGCGGCGCCGACGAAGATGAGCATACGGGCGGAGCGAAGAAGGATGCGTTGCCTCCCGTCCTGTGTGATCGGCGCCAGTCCGACGCCGTCGGCGACCGTCTGAAGCGACCGCGAGACGCCGCGGGACATGAACGCCACCATGCCGGTCGTGTACAAGACGCCGATCCCGACCCAGGTGGGCCGCACAAGGATCAGGACCACGATGCTGAGCACGCTGAGCGCAACCGCGATCGGCATCGTCTTGCGAAGGTGCTCCATCGCCCACTCGGGACCGTTGAGCGCCGACCGGGTGCTCACCATCCCACCCCATAGCCCGCCAAGCACCCCGACGGTGGCGACCACGGCGACGGCAACGTCGACTGAGAGGGTGATCACCTATCGGTCTCCACTCGCCATCTCCTCGAGTCGTCTGATCCGATCTTCGATCGGCGGGTGTGTCGAGAGCAGCTTCCCGAACCCACCGCGATTCCGTCCCTTGAGCGCCTTGAGCGGGTCGGCGATGAACAGCTGACTGACGGCCGGGTTGACGTTCATCGGCACCCTGGACGTCCCTATCTCGAGCTTGCGCAGCGCACTCGCCAGATGGAGCGGCTGCCCGGTGAGGATCGCGCCGGATGCGTCGGCCTGGTATTCGCGGGAACGAGAGATGGCCAGACGGATGATCATTGCAGCGAGGGGGGCAAGGATGAGGCTCACCAGGGCGACGATCCCGCCAAGCGGGTTGTCCCGGCTACTGCGCCGTCCCCCACCGAACCAGAAGGCCATGCGGGCCGAAATCGACAGGGCGGCGGCGAGCATCGCGGCGATGGAACTGATGAGGATGTCCCGGTTGCGGACGTGCGACAGCTCGTGCCCGATAACGCCTTCGAGCTCGTCACGATTGAGGATCTGCAAGATTCCGGTGGTGACTGCGACTGCTGCGTGAGCCGGATTGCGGCCGGTGGCAAACGCGTTGGGCTGCGGTGAGTCGATCACGTAGATGCGGGGCATCGGCATGTCGGCCTGGGTCGTGAGGTTCCGCACGATGGAGTAGACCTGGGGAAGTTCCTGCTCGGTGACCGGGCGGGCCCGCGACGCGGCCAGGGCCATCTTGTCACTGAAGAAGTAGGCGACAAAGTTGATACCGACGGCGAAGAGCAGTCCCACGTAGAACCCGCTGGTGCCGCCGAACAGGGTCATCCCGAGGTACCAGACCAGTGCCGAGAGGAACCCGAGGAGCGCAACGGTCTTGAGGTTGTTCATGGGAAGGATGGTACTGCGCGCCTGCGGTATCGGCAGGAGACACGAGGCTCCCCTCGCTCTGCCTGCACCACGCAACCGTCGAGGGTAGAGTCGAAAACGGTCGCTGGGGGAGACCTTCGAGTGTTCCTCAGCAGGGGTAAGTGAACGCGACTCGGGAGGAGCGAAGTGAAACGCTACATCATTCTCCTAGCCGTTATGGCTTTGATGGTTGGGGTGCTGGCAGCGCCGGCAGGGGCGGCAGACCCCCCAGACCGTGCGACACCACAGCGCGTCGGGGATAGGCCCGTTGTACTGGACGAGACGCTGACGATGGCGGCGGGGAACACCATTCAGGTGTTCGTCCAGCTGTCCGAGAAGTCGGTTGCCGATTATGTTGCCAGTGCACTCGAGGCAGGAGCTCCCAAGCCGTCGCCTGACGCCCAGAAGGCCCAGAAGGCCAAGATCGACAGGCAACAGGCCGATACCAGGCACGACCTGATGGCGACAGGCGCCACCGTGGTCGCCTCGCTCGATGTGGGCGCCAACGGCTTCATCGTCGACGTGGCGCCGGCCGATCTGGTCGAGCTGGCCGAAATCCCCAGCGTGGTATCGGTGGCTCGGGTGACCACGTTCAAGCCGACCAACGAGACGAGCGTCCCGTGGATCGGTGCGCCTTCGGTCTGGCACAATCTGTCGCTCACCGGCGACGGCGTCACCGTGGCGGTGATCGACACCGGTGTCGACTACGACCACAAGGACTTCGGCGGGCTCGGAGCGGCAG
>JAACED010000095.1 GCA_011682695.1 Gammaproteobacteria bacterium | reverse complement strand
CTGACGACTGACGACTGACGACTGACGACTGGTTGCCGGCCGCCTTTCGGTTCCCTTCAGGACACCCTCGCACCTATACTCTTATGGTCTATGCCTCTGAATGAGGATTCTCTGCTCAGTGCTCCTGATGCTGTTGTGCGCCTTCGCGTTCCGTCCAACCACCTGATGCTCGAACTGGTGGGTGAGAGAGACGCGCACCTGCGATCTCTCGAAAGCGCCTATCCGAACGTCCAGGTGATCGCCCGAGGCAACGAATTCATGCTCGCCGGTGAGGAAGCGGAAGAGGTGCGCACCGTCCTCGAGGAGCTCCTGATCCTGGTCCAAGAGGGCCAGACCCTCGACGCCGACCGTGTCCGCCGGGTCATCCAGATGGTCGAAGAGGATGTCCCGAGTCCCTCCGGAGTACTCACCGAGGGAGTCCCCGTCGGACGTGGCAAGGTGGTGAGGCCGAAGACGGTCGGCCAAAGCAGGTACATCGCAGCGATCCGTGAGAACACGATGGTCTTTGCCGTCGGACCCGCAGGGACGGGCAAGACGTATCTCGCCATGGCTACCGCCATCGAATCCCTGCAGAGTGGAGCAGTCAGCAGGATTCTGTTGACGAGGCCCGCCGTGGAGGCCGGCGAGCGACTGGGATTTCTCCCCGGCGATCTCGCGGCCAAGATCGATCCCTACCTGCGGCCGCTCTACGACGCCCTCTACGAGATGCTTGGTCCTGAAGAGACCGGCAGGCTGATGGAGCGCGGAACTATCGAGATCGCTCCGCTGGCGTATATGCGCGGGCGAACCTTGAACGACGCCTGCGTGCTCCTCGATGAGGCGCAGAACACCTCACCGGAACAAATGAAGATGTTTCTCACTCGACTCGGCTTCAATTCGAAGATGATCGTCACCGGAGACATCACGCAGGTCGACTTGCCGACAGGGAAGGGCTCCGGCCTTCGGATAGCCCGCCAGGTTCTCCGCGGGATCTCCGGTGTCGCGTTCGTGGAACTCACTTCGAGAGACGTCGTCCGTCATCGCATCGTTGCGGCCATCGTGGACGCGTACCAGCGGTACGAGGAGCAGCGTTCAAATGAGTAGGTACCTGACGAAGGCCACAGCGGTGCGTCTCCTGATCGTCGTCGCCACCGTCGCTCTGACGTGGGGTGCGCTGATGATCGGACAGCAGACCGCCGTTGTGACGGTGGCCGTGGGGGAGCCGTCCCCGCAAGACTTCTTCGCCGATCAGTATGTCAAGGTCATTGATCCTGTTGCGACAGCCGAGGCCAAGAGTGCTGCGGCCGACAAGATCGAACCGGTCTATTCACCGGATCCTGAGCGAAGCCAGGAGGTGCTCATCGGGATCGGACAGCTCTTCGATACCGTCGCGGCAGCGGTATTCCTGCCTGAGCCCGTACCTGAGTCTTCCACGACGACGGTCACGGAGCCCGAGATCACGACCACGGCTTCGACGACGACCGCGACGACCGCCGCCGGCGACGAATCGACGACCACGACGACACAGGCTCCTGCAACCACCGAGGTCACGGGGATCGTCTTTCTCGATGCGGACGGGGATGGAGTATTCGACACCGAGGCAGGAGATTTCCCGAAGAACGGTGCGACGGTCGCGGTCACGGGCAATGACGGAACCATCCAAGAGGTGGAGACCGATCAGGAAGGCCGGTATCGGGCCACCGGTGTGGAGGTTGGAACGGTGGTCGTCGATGTCGATGATTCGACGATTCCCAAGCATTTCGCGCTCTCGACGGTCGGCGATCCGCAGTCGTTCACCGCTCGAGAAGGGAAAGTGCTCGAGGTCGATCCGATTGGCTACGCGCCGCAGTTGAGCGACCTCGAAACACAGGCCCAGCTGCTCGAAGCCGAATACCCGACCCTGCAACCCGAGACTCGAAAGTTCCTGGTTTCGGTGGCCACCGCGGATGTGATGCGTCTCGTCACCGGCCGTGTTCCGTACCTTGCCGAGATCCGGGCGGCAGCGCTCGACCGTGCAGGAACCCTGCTGCAGCAGGGCCTGGCGAATGCCGACGACCTCGCCACCGCTCGGGCGGGTCTCGCGCAAATCCCGCCAACCGTCAGTTTGGACGGGAGTCTGGACTTCGATGCGAGCAAGGCAGCCGGTGATGTCGTGTCGGCGTTGCTCCAGATCAACAAGTTCAAAGACGAGGCCAAGACCGAACAACTCAAGCAAGAGGCCAGGGACGCGATCCCCGACGTCGAGGTGGAGTACAAACAGGGCGAGAAGATCGTGGGCGTCGGCACCCCGGTGACCGATGTCGAACTCGCCGCCATCGAAGAACTCAGTCTGTTGCGCCAAACGGTGCCCGAGCGGGCAGCCATGTTGCTCGTCGTCGTCCTGGTGGTCGGCATGTTGATCTTCTACCTGGCTCGGTTCCGGGCCCAGTTCTGGGCGCACACACGAAGGGTGCTCTTGTTCGGGCTCCTCATCGTGCTGGCAGCGCTGGTCGCTCGAGGCGTGGCGATCCTGACACCTGCCGATCAGCCGGCAGTCGGATTCCTGCTTCCCGCCGCGATGTTCGGATTCATGGCCGCGATTCTGTTCGATGCGCGAATCGGTGTCGTCATGGCCATGGCGGTCGGGGCGCTGACCGGTCTCGCCACCCGCGACGCCGGCCTCACCCTCTTCGCCTTGCTCTCCACGATGACTCCCATCCCCTTCGTCTCCTCCATTTCTGCCAGGGGAGACCTGCGCAAGGCGATCGTGTACACCGCGCTCGTGATGTTTCCCATGTCCGCCGGAATCGCGTGGTTCTTCAACGGTTGGGATGGTGCGATCACGGCGGGATTGTACGGGTTCGCAAACGGCCTGTTCCTGTCTGGACTGATCGGCGTGGCCGCTGTCTCGTTCCTCGAAATCATGTTCGACGTGACGACAACGCTGCGGCTGCTGGACCTGACCGATCGCAACCATCCAGCACTCCAGATGATGGAGGAGGAGGCCCGGGGTACGTTCAACCACTCGCTGATGGTGGGGACACTTGCCGACAGGGCTGCCAGGACGATCGGTGCGAACAACCTGCTCGCAAGAGCGGCCGCGTACTATCACGACCTCGGCAAGACACAGAATCCGCAGTTCTTCATCGAGAACCAGTTCGGGATCTCGAACCCGCACGACAGTCTTCCGCCGGAGGAGTCTGCCGCGATCATTCGCGACCACGTTTCCAGGGGAGTCGAGCTGGCGAAACGGTATCGGATACCGACGGCGGTGGCGGACGGAATCGTGTCGCATCACGGCGACGGAATCATGCGGTATTTCTATCACAAGGCGTGTGAGCGGTACGGCGTCGACAACGTCAAGGTGGACGACTACCGCCACTACGGGCACAAGCCTCAGTCAAAGGAGATGGCGATCCTCATGATGGCCGATGCCCTGGAGAGTGCGACGAGGGCGGTGTTCGCCGACGAGGATCCGACGCCGGACCGCATCGAGGAGGTCGTCGAACATGTTGTTGGAGAGAAGGTGGCCGATGGGCAGTTGGGGGAGAGTGACCTCACGCTTGGCGAGCTCACGAGGGTCAAGGCCGCATTCGTCGATTCGCTCGTCGGCTACTACCACCAACGGATTCCCTACCCGGGGTTCCCGGATACGTCTGCCGAATCACCGATCACAGTACCCGAGGCGACCTCATGAGTGTCTTTGTGGCCGATGAACAGGATGAACCGATAGAAGCCGAGCCGCTCCGGCGGCTTGCCGCGATGGTGCTTGAAGAGGAAGGCCTTCCGCATCAAGCCGACCTGACGCTGATGCTCGTTGATCTCGATCAGATGACCGAGTACAACGAGCGCTTCATGGAACGGGGGGAACCGACCGATGTCCTGGCGTTTCCTCTCGAACACCTCTCTCCAGGTGAGTATCCGGATCCCGGTCCGGGAGATCCGCCGCTGAATCTGGGGGACGTCGTGATCGCTCCAGAGTATGTGCGACGGCAAGCCGGCGAGATGGGTGTGTCGTTCGAAGATGAACTGGCGCTCATGGTCGTGCATGGCATTCTCCACCTGCTCGGCTATGACCACACGAATGATGAGGACGCAGAGCGGATGGAAGCCCGTGAGCGAGCACTCCTGAAGAAGGACGGAAGGCGACGGCCATGATCGGCCCTCGGTCCTTCGCTCTTCGTGCATGGCGCCTCGCTGTGAGCGTCTACTTCGGGGGCCACTCGTGATCCTCGGTTTTGTGGCGGCGCTTCTGTTTCTGCTGCTCGCGGGTGTAGTCCGTGCTGCTGCGGTCTCGTTGATGCTGACACCGCGTGCGGATGCCATGAGAGACGGGGCCGAGGCCGTGGCGGGTGCCGGCACCGTCGCGGATCTCCTCGAGGATCGAGTGAGACTTCAAGCGTCCATCGGGATGGTTCACTCGGGAATCCTGGTGGCCGCTGCCGTTCCGGCAACATGGGCGCTCACGACCATCCTGACAGGGTGGGCGCTCTTCGGTGCGCTCGTCGGTCTTGCGGGTGTCGTTCTCCTGACGGGGGACATACTCCCGCGAGCCTATGGACGAGGACATACGGCCTCGCTTGCGTACCGTTTCTCAGGACTGCTCTTCCTGGTGGCCGGGCTTGGGCGGCGGACGGGTGACCTGTTGATCGAAGAGCCGGAAGAAGACGATGTGCCGGACGAGGAAGAGGAAGAGGAACTGAAGCTGATCAGTTCTGTCCTCGAGTTCTCGGACACGCTGGTACGCGAGGTGATGATTCCGCGGCCGGACATGGTGACGATCGACCGGGAAGAGACAACGGACCGGGCGCTCGATATCGTGATCGAGGAGGGTTTCTCGAGGGTCCCCGTGGTGGGAGAGAGCCCTGATGACATCGTCGGCTTCGTGTACGCCAAGGACCTGCTGAGCATCATGGATCGTGGCGGCGGTCCCGAGCCCGTGACCCGCATCATGCGGCCGGTCTACTTCGTACCCGAAACCAAGCGCATCCCCGACTTGCTGCGAGACATGCAGACACGACAGCAGCACATGGCGATCGTGGTGGACGAGTTCGGGGGAACGGCCGGTCTGGTGACCATCGAGGACCTTCTGGAGGAACTCGTCGGGGAGATCATCGATGAATACGACACGGAGGATCCGCTCTTCGTCGAAGAGGAGGGCGGTACCTATCTCGTTGATGGCCGGTTCCCTGTCGAGGACCTCGAAGATGCGCTCGATGTCGAGTTGCCGCACGACGAGTGGGATACGGTCGGTGGTCTGCTCCTGGACCTCGCCGG
>JAACED010000094.1 GCA_011682695.1 Gammaproteobacteria bacterium | reverse complement strand
CCTCGGCCGATGAGCGGATCGTCGCCAGCCTCGTGCCGTAATCGTCCGGTGTCATCGGGACACTCGGATACCAGCCGTCGCCGTACGTTCCGACCAGCCGAAGCATCTTCGGACCATGCGCTCCGATCCAGATCTCGGGAACGCCGCCTCGACCGGGCTGTACGTCCATCACGGCACCGTCGAGCTGATAGTGCTTCCCGGAAAAATCGAACGGGCCTCGGGACCGAAAGCACAGCCGGATGATCTGGAGCGCTTCTTCGAGGTGCCCGACCGGCTGCTCGAAGGAGATTCCGTACGGTTCGAGGTTCTCTCGCTCTCCTGCACCGATCCCCAGGATCGGAGGCTGTTTCGTCAGGTGCGACAGTGACAGGAACGTCTGAGCGATCAGTACCGGATGTCGTCGCAACGCTTCGGTTACGCCGACTCCAAGGCGAACATTCCCCGCCCGGGAGGCAAGATGGCCGAGGAGAACCTGATAGTCGAAGTACTCGTGTGGGCTCGACCCCGGACGGGCCATCCAGGTGAAGTCCCGATTCCAGATCTGCTGTGGAAAGAACCCGAGGAAGTGGTCCACGGTCCAAGCCGAATGCAGGCGCATCACCCGGGCCAGGCGTAACAGAGCGCGCGTCTGCCAGATGGGCGGGGATGTGCCCAATCCGAGACCGATGGCGACGCGAGGATGGCTCATCCGCCGGCGTGATCGCTGTTCTCGCCGGAAATGAGTTTCTCGATCGAAGAACGTATCTCCACGGGGATCGGGCACGCCTTGCGGGCCGTGCGATCGATGTGCACTCCGACGAGCTCGTTCGTTGCGGCGACCTCACCGGATTCGAAGTTGGTCATCTCGTGCTCGAAACGGGCCTTCCGATCATGAACTTCGAGGAATCTCGACCGGACCACGACGAGGTCGCCGGGAACCAGCTCACTGCGGTACGAGGTCGTCGAATGAACGGCCGCCATCCCACGGTCCTGGCTCCTCAGATAGGTTCCCGTGAACCCGACGATCGAGAAGAGGTGCCATGTGGCCCGATCGAACATGCCCGTGTAGTACATGACATTGAGGTGGCCCATGTGATCACACTGCCACGGGTAGACCACATCGCGATGAGTTTCGATCCACTGCATGTACGAGACGCTAGTGCCCGGACCGGGAACCGGCGTGTCCATGTCGCCGCGGGTCGGTCATGTGCACCGTCCTGAGACCCGATTGACTGCGGCCGTTTGCGCTATTCGAGCCCGAGTGCCTCTTCGGCCGCATCGAGCGTCTGCCCTCCTGCGAGAACGGGCGAGAAGAGATCACCGAACCGTCGCAGGCGGTCCCAGATCGTGGAGATCGTGAAGTCGCCGGGCTGCACGTGGTCGACTTCCTCCCAGAAGATCGGGGTCGATACGGGGGCGCCGGGGCGCGGTCGCACCGAGTACACCGAGGCAATGGTCTTGCCTGGAGAGTTCTGGTTGTGGTCGATGAACACCCTGGCCCCCCGTTTGGCGACATGCCACTCCATCGTGATGTCGTCGGGGTTTGCCGCCAGCAGCAGCCGGCCGACCGTCCCGACAAACGTGCGCACCCGTCGATAGTCGTGCACCGGGTCGAGCGGAACGTAGATGTGCAGACCGGTGGCCCCGGAGGTCTTCGGATGCCCGATGAGTCCGAGACGATCGAGCATGGCTTTCAATTGTTCGGCGACGGTGACCACCTGCGCCCATGTGGCGCCTTCGGATGGATCGAGGTCGAAGACGGCGAAATCCGGGCGGTCTTCGTTGCTCAGACGGTTGAGCCACGGGTGGATCTCGATGCAACCCATCGAGGCGAGCCACATCAACGATTCCCGATCCGCGGCGGTGACGAACTCGATGGTCTCTCCGCGATGCTTCGAGTAGACGGGCGCGAGGCGAAGCCAGCCGGGCCGATGTTCGGGCGCCTGTTTCTCGTAGAAGCCCTCCCCTTCGGAGCCATCGGGGTAGCGGGCCATGACGATGGCCCGCTCTGCCAGATGGGGCAGCAGCGTCAGGGCGATGGAGGCGTAGTAGTGGATGAGGTCTCCCTTCGTGAACCCGTCGGGGAAGAAGGGCTTGTCGATGTTGGACAGCACGAGGGGATGCCCGAGACCGGCCGGAGCAAAGCCGGATTCTGCCGGTGTGACATGGATCGGGACCGGGAACTCGACGCTGCCCGATCCGAGCCTCCTTGTGTCGCCGGACGGTTCCGGTCTCCCCATGATCTGTTGCAGCTCTTGCGCCATCGCTTCGGTGCTCTCGGGCTCACGGGCTTCGGAGATGATCACCAGTCCGACGTCCGCCTCTCGTGCGGCTTCCACGAGATTGGTGATCCGCAGACTCCCTTCTCCATACCGAACGTGACGGACCTCACCCTTGTCTCCGAACCGGGTCTCTGAGAACTGGCACTGCAACGGGTCGATCATCCATCCGGGGAAGTGCTTCCGGAGAAAGCCGAACACTTCCTGGAACGCCTCTTTGGTGGCCAGAGCGCCCCGGCCGATGGCGTGTAGATGCGCCCAGTCGACGTAGGGACGGGCGAACGGGAACTTCGAGACCAGCGAGGCAATATCATCCAGGGTGCCGAAGGCACTGCTGCGTCCGGCAGTCTCCAGACCGAGACCGACGCCGAGATGCGAGACCTTGGGAGCGATCCTCTCGAGCCGTTCCGAGACCAGCTCCATGAGCGTCTCCGTGTCTCTCCCGTAACGCTTGCCGAGATGCACGCAGACGATCCGGGCGCCGGCCGCCTTGGCGAGCCTCATCGTGTGCTCGATGGTAAACAAGCACTGCTCCGCGCGTTCTCCGTCTGCGATCGTCAGGACGGCGGAGTACGGGGCATGGATCGAGAGTCGGATGTCGCGCTCGGCTGCAAGGGCGCCGAATCGACCACAGCGCCGCTCGCTCCAAGGGAGCTCCTCGACAAAGGCCAGTTCGAAGGCCCGATGACCCTTGGCGACGAGCCCGTCGAGAAACGCGGCGTCGTCTCCATCCGTGGGAAGTCCCGAATAGCCGAACCGGATCATGATCCGAGACTATCGACTGTCACCACCGACAACCGGTCAGTAACTCTCCGGTACGAACGTCTGCTCGCTGAGCGGCGGCCTGATGTAACCGATATCGGGCTGACGGGGCGGGAGTTCGATCTGACCGGGCGTGAGATCCTCATAGGGGATGAGACTGAGCAGGTGCGTGATCGTGTTGAGCCGGGCACGCCTCTTGTCGTCTGCGTTGACCACATACCAGGGAGCCTGCTTGATGTCGGTGTGATTGAACATCACGTCTTTGGCGATCGAATACTCGCTCCAGCGGGACCGCGACTCGAGATCCATCGGGCTCAGCTTCCAGCGCTTGGTTGGCGTCTCCATGCGGTTCTGGAACCGGCGCTCCTGCTCCTCGTCGCTCACCGAGAACCAGTACTTGATCAGGATGATGCCGGCACGCACCAGCATGCGTTCGAATTCGGGGCATGTCCGTAGGAACTCGCGATACTGGTCTTCGGTGCAAAACCCCATCACGCTCTCGACGAGGGCCCGGTTGTACCAGCTCCGGTCGAAGAGCACCATCTCCCCGGCGGCAGGCAGGCGAGCGACGTACCGCTGGAACCACCATTGAGTCTTCTCACGATCGGTCGGCGTGCCCAGCGCCTCGATACGGCAGATGCGTGGATTGAGCGGTTCGGCGATCCGTTTGATCACGCCACCCTTGCCGGCAGCGTCCCTGCCCTCGAACACGACGACGACTTTCACGCCCTCTGCCTTGATCCACTCCTGGAGTTTGACGAGCTCGATCTGCAGCCTGGCGAGTTCGCTCTCGTAGAGCTTCTTGGGCAGCTTCGGTTTCCTCTGCCGGGCTTCGTCACCGCCGAGACGTCGCTGGTTGAGGATCGGATGATCGACCGTTTGCTGCGCTTCGGACTCCTGGGTGCCGTCGTCACTCATCGCCCAATCGAGCCTAGTGAACGGGCCACAAGTGTGACGGCCGGGTCGCGAACCCGGCCGTCACACTTCCATACGCTCAGAGTCTGGACTTCAGGTCTCGAATCTCGTCCTGCAAGCCTTTGACCACTTCCTCGAGGTCGGCCACGTAGGTCCGCACATCCTCCTCGACTTCGGAGTCGTCTTCGACCCACGCACCGTACCCCCAGCCGCCTCGACTGGCACCGTGCCGGTAGCCATGGGGACCGGAGCCGAAAGCCATGAAGTGCCCGTGCCCCATCCCGGGACCGTACCCGCAGCACATGCGGGGACCACCGAAGCGTCTCAGCCGTCTGTATCTCATTGCTTGTCTCCTTTCCAGGCCTGGAGCAGCCGCTCCAAGGCCTCACGCATTTCCTCTACGCCCTGCATCCAGATCTCGAGGACCTCTCGACCTGCCGGCGTGATCGTGTATACGCGTCTGGGCCGCGTGGTGCCCGTCTCCCAAGTCGACGTGAGCAGCCCTTGGGACTCCTGGCGTCGTAGCGCTCTGTAGACGGCCCCAACGTCAGGAACGTCGAGGCCAAGATCCTCCCTGATCGCCTCGATGAGCGGGTACCCGTGGGACGTGCCTCTCGATATGAGCAGGAGCAGCCCCGTATCGAGAAGCCTGCCACCCCGAGGGCCCGGTCCGTGGCCATGCCCCGGATGTCCATGGTGAGGTCCGCGTCGCATTACATGTAGAGTATATATGTAATTGACATCTATGTACAGTCTGCATGTTTGCTACCGCACGCTGTTCCTCACTCCTCACGTCTCTCCCCACGAACAGAACGCCTCATGCGATCGGCCATCCTTCGGCCCCTTCTCGCCCTGGGCCGGCCGCAGGTGTCGCGCTGACGACTCGCCGTTCTGCGGCGTCGCTTCCACTGTCTTCCAGCTACCGCTTGTCACCGACACGTAGATGTTCAAAGAGTTCACGCGCGAGCCGGCCAACGATCCCGGACAGGTCGAGGCGGCCCTCAGATCTGAGATCCCCGACGTGAAGGTGTCCGTCATGTTGCCGCCGACCGTTCCTGATGGGGCAACTGGATCATCGGACCGCTTGACGATCTGTGAGACGTTCCCCATCGAGATTGCCTCTGTGGATGTGTCCATCTCGTGGCAACACGACCAACACGATCGGAGGCTCTTTCCAAGGAGCATGGCTTCGGCTTCGCCGGCCGGCGAGGATCGGATCTCCGGCAAGCTGGAGTCCGGCGTGGAGTGGAAGATGGGAGAGATTCGCGCGCTGCCCGGGTGTGTCGCTACCAACCGCGTCGGCCTGACCTTCATCAAGTGGGATGAAGGCGCCGACCGCTATCACGTCAAGAATCCCAATGACGCCATCTCGTAGCTCGCAAGCCGCCGAGAGTTCCTCTGACGGACCTGGCTGTCAGACGAGGCCGGTGGAGGTGGCTCGGCTAGGGCGCGACCCCCGTTGAGAGCCTGCTCCGGCTCACGTATCGCTCATCGTCCGAAGCCAAGAGACGCTCCTCAACAAGAAAGTGGAGTTCAGGTGAGTGCGGCGATGTTGCGGTATGCGGCGACGATCTGGGTGGCGGTGGGCCATCCGTCGAGGATGCGAACGATGTCGCGTCAGGCAGTGGTGATAATGCGGGCGGAGGCGTGCCAGAGTCCCCAGCGGAGCCGTTTGGGCTTCGCCCGGGCGAGCGGGCCGACCAGGCGCAGCAGTTGGAACCAGCGAACAAGGTCTGCTGCCCGACATACGGTTTGGAGCCATGCCTGGTTCGCTTCGAATCCGGTGAACGCGAATCGATCGAGTCCGGAGTCCCTCAGGTGGCCAATGTGGTCTTCGACGTGGACGTGGGGGCGCATGTGGCAGTCCAACTCGACCTGGTTGCCGGCCAAGTCGTTGTAGTGGTCCCAGAACCGGTAGTCGAGGTCGGGGAGCAGCGTCGTCTGGGCACCGGGGTAAAGCGGTTGACGGCGGATGATCAGCCGGGTGCCGTCGGGCCAGGCTGACAGGTCAACCAGGTCGGTGACGTCACACACCGCTGCCCTCAGGCCACTGGAGGTCGATTCGATTTCGGTGCCGTTCTGATCCAGCGCCGCCTCCCACCGGTTCGGGTCGTCGTTCGCGGTCGTGATCGCAGCCGATACGGCTGTCTTGCGGCGAGCGACGCATCGACATCCAACACAACCGGCTGTCGCCATCGGTCGCCGAAGTCCGCCGCCACACCTCGGCGCGGAGCGTGGCCATTGCCCGGCGCGCCCGCACCACCGCCCTCTGGTTGAGAGTTCCGGGTGAACGTGCGATACAGCGTCGTATCAGAACACACGACACCGAGCAGACGACCCTGCGACGCCAACGCCTCAATATCGGCACACGACTCGCCACCCCCAGCAGGCATCAACATCGCCTGAGTCAACACCCGACCCTGATCATGAACAGGTCGCCCCGGACCGGATCACCCGATCGCCTCAAACAGCGTCGCACCCACCCCGAGCCG
>JAACED010000093.1 GCA_011682695.1 Gammaproteobacteria bacterium | reverse complement strand
CTTGCGCAGGTAATAGTCCTTGGCAGCCTTGGCCAAACTCAACACCGGCCACCCCCACAGCGGCAGACCCGTGAACCGAAAGCAACTCGTTGCAGATGCGTGTGTCGCCAAGGACTTTGGTTTTGGAAGCGGTCGATCCTGGTCGGGGCGTCTCGGTCGATCAGGTCTTGGTGTTCATCGATCGTGGTTGTGATAGATCGGGTGATCTCGCCCTCAGCAGCTGTTGAGAATCCGTACTGGCCGTGAAACGCTGGTTCGGTCCGTTCCCGATTCGTATCCGGGATCGTCGCCGACGCTGTTTCGATGCGTGGGTTCCAGAGATCCGTCCAGACGAACGCCAGGCCAGCGGTCACGTTCCGATCTTTGCGGTGCTCGACGCTGAAGACAGGGTCCATGACAGCCAGTAGACAGAACAACCCTGTCACCAGAGTGTCAGAAACCCTCTCACCAGAGTTTCAGCAACCCTCCAACCGCACCGCCGACAGCCACGGAGCGAACCGGTGTGCGCTGGTTTCGAACATTTCCAAAGAACCCACTGACCAGGCGAAACAGCCGAAATAGCAGCCCACTGACAGGCCTGTTGACACCCAAATGGCAACGAGATGAAAGGGTCCGATCGCACACTCGGGCAATGAACAACCTCGATCCGCTGCTCTCAGCCCAACAACTCGCCGACTACCTCGACGTCCCCGTCGCGACCCTCTACGCCTGGCGCTACCGCGGAGAAGGACCCCCCGGCTTCCGAGCCGGCAAACACCTCCGCTACCGACAAAGTGACGTCGACGAGTGGATCAACAACCAGCTCCTGGAAAGAGTACGTTGATGAAATGCCCCATACCAGTTGCGAGTACACGTAACCACCACGCGGCCGTGACGAATGCGCTTGGATAGGCAGGGACGCGAAAGGAGGTACGAGAATGGCCCATATCCAGCACCGACCCGGGAGGCGCCGCCCGTGGCAGGTGCGTTACCGAGACCCGACGGGTCGAGAACGAGCCCGGAGCTTTCTCCGGAAGTCGGATGCCGATCGATTCTCGGTCATCGTGGAGGCCGACAAACTGAGAGGCGAGTGGACAGACCCCCGACTCTCCAAGACGACGGTCGCCGAATGGTCCGACCGGTGGCTTCGCACCAAGGCCCACCTCAAGCCGAAGACCCTTGTCGGCTACAAGTCCAACCTGCGCGCTCATGTGCTGCCCACCTTCGGAGGTTTCGAGCTGCGTCACGTCGACCGTATGGCGGTCGAGGAATGGGTGGCCGATCTCCAGGCCTCTGGTCTCGGCCACTCTGGGGTGCGACAGGCTCGGCAGGTGCTCAACAGCATGCTCAAGCTGGCCGTTGAAGCCGGCTACCTGGTCGCCAACCCTGTGACTGGGGTGAAAGTCGCCCGCCAGGCCGATCCTGAGATGCTCTTCTTGTCGGCCGAGGAAGTTGAGCGTCTTGCGCTCGAGATTCGGGAGCCCTATGCCACGCTTGTGTATCTGCTGGCCTACGGGGGACTCCGATGGGGTGAGACGGCAGCGCTACGTCGCAAGCGGTGCCAACTACTGAGATCACGCATCGAGGTAGCCGAGTCCTTGTCGGAGGCCCAGGGCAAGATTCTCTTTGGCTCCACAAAGACGTACCGCACGCGGATGATCGTGGTCCCCAACTTCCTCCGTGACCTCTTGGCTGAACACCTCGCTCACCGGGTGGACGAGCATCCCGATGCGCTGGTCTTCACGTCGCTGCAAGGACAGCCACTCCGCAACTCCAACTTCCGTCGCCAGGTCTGGTACAAGGCGGTGGCTGGCGCGGGTCTCCCCGATGGACTCCGGATTCACGACTTGAGACACACGTGCGCATCTTTGCTCATCGCCCAGGGAGCGCACCCGAAGGCCATCCAGGTTCACCTTGGTCATTCGTCGATCTCGGTGACGATGGACCGATACGGGCACCTGTTTCCGTCCGATTCGGAGGCCTTGGCGACAGCATTGGATGCGGTGCGGAGTCAGGCTCTCGCGGACCAAATGCGGACCAAATGCGGACCAGACGTTGTGGCGCTCACAGCCGAATAGACGAAATCCCCTGTGATCACAAGGGATTTCGGTAGCACGCCCGGAGGGACTCGAACCCCCAACCTTCTGATCCGTAGTCAGACGCTCTATCCAAATTGAGCTACGGGCGCATGCCTTCGAGGCACCTGTAAAGGTAGTCGGGCCGACCGAAAACGGAAACTTCCCGTTCTGGTGACGGCTCACGGGAATAGTCCCCGTCAAGCGTCACGAGAACGGGCATTACGCTATTCCCATGACCACCTTCGACGATCTCCTCGACACTGCCGCCGCGTGGATCGCCGGTGACCCTGATCCGGCGACCCGCAAGGAACTTCAGGCCGTAATCGACTCCGGCGACTTCGACGACCTCGCCGATCGCATGCACGGCACTCTCGAATTCGGCACGGCCGGCCTGCGAGGCATCGTCGGCGCCGGTTCCAACCGGATGAACCGTGCCGTCATCATCCGGGCAACCCGCGGCGTCGCCGACCACGTCCTCGCCAACAACCCGGGTCTGGTCGTCGTCGGCAGGGACGCTCGACTCTCCAGTCCGCAGTTCCTCGAAGACACGATCGCCGTCCTGGCGGCAGCCGGAGTCCCCGTGCAGTACTTCGACGCCCCGGTCGCTACTCCGATCGTCGCATACGCCGCTCGGGTGCTCGGCGCGCAGGCCGGGATCATCATCACCGCGAGTCACAATCCGGCCGACTACAACGGCTACAAGGTGTACGCATCCAACGCCGTGCAGATCGTGCCGCCGACCGACACGGAGATCGCCGCGGCGATCGACCGGGTGGGGCCTGCCGTCGAGGTGCCCCGTCACGACGACCCGTTCCACGCGGACGGCGTCGAGCGCATCCCCGACGATCTCCTCGATCGTTACCTGGCAGATCTCCAAGAGGCTCGCGGCAACGCGAGAGCGGAACAGGACCTGCGGATCGTCTATACGCCGATGCACGGCGTGGGCTGGCGTTTCTTCGAAAAGGCGATGCACCGAGCCGGCTATCGCCATGTCGCACCCGTCCCCGAACAGGTCGAACCCGACGGACACTTCCCGACCACGCATTTCCCCAACCCGGAGGAGCCCGGCGCTCTCGATCTCGCTATTGCCTTGGCGGAGCGCACCGATGCCGACATCATCCTCTCCAACGACCCGGACGCCGACCGTCTCGCTGTCGCCCTTCCCTTCGATGGAACCTGGGGCGGGCTCACCGGCAACCAGATCGGCTGTCTGCTGGCCGACTACGTTCTCGAGCGCTGGCCCGACCCGGATCGCCCGATGGTGATCGAGAGCATCGTGTCCTCACCGATGCTCGCCTCCATCGCACAGCACCACGGCGCCCATTTCGATCAGACGCTCACCGGCTTCAAGTGGATCTGGAACGCCGCTCTCGACCTCGAAGCGGCAGGCACCGGCCGCTTTGCCTTCGGATATGAGGAGGCACTCGGATACTCGGTAGGCCGTGCCGTCCGTGACAAGGACGGCATCAGCGCAGCCGTCGTGTTCGCAGACCTCGCCTCGGCCTGTCGTGCAGAAGGCATCACCGTGCTCGACCGGTTGGAACGCCTGTATCGCAATCATGGCCTGTGGGTGAGCACCCAGAAGAGCATCGTGCGCCCGGGAGCGGAAGGCATCGCAGAAATCGATGCGGCGATGGCACTGCTCGAGGAACGGGTCCCCGGTCAATTCCACGGCCGAGCTGTCCTAGGAGCAACGGACTTTCGAGTCGGAGCCGACCGCAGGCCGCGCTGGCTGGGAGCGACCCCCCTCGTCGCTTTCGACCTCGACGGCGATGCCAGAGTGCTGATTCGACCGAGTGGAACCGAACCGAAGCTGAAGATCTACGTCGATCTCCGTGCACACCTTGGTCCAGACGACTCGGTGACGGACGTGGAGCAGGACGCCTTGGAGGCTGCAACTCGGATCGCCGAGGCTGCAGCGGCATTCGTAGGGCTCGCGTGAGAAGCCCGGCTTTTGCCGGGCTTCTTGGCGGAGAGGGAGGGATTTGAACCCTCGAGGGAGTATTAGCCCCCTACTCGCTTAGCAGGCGAGCGCCTTCGACCGCTCGGCCACCTCTCCAGGTTCGCCCGGCCATGCCGGACGTACGGGTAACTGTACCTGGTTGGAAACCCACACCGGACCGGCCAGGACGGAGGTGTTCGCCACGATCCCTGGCCGTGTCGTCGGTGGCGATGGGCGTGACATACGGATCACGGCCGGGACGACCAGCAGCAGGATCAGGGCGATGACCAGGATCAGCGCGATGATCCGCACTGCCCTGTTGAAACGCGGCGTCACCTCCGACATATCATCCAGCCAACGTGGTTCCATGCGCCAACGGTATCGTACGAAGACGCTATCGGCGGAGGCCGACATGAGGAACCGGAGGGCACGCCGATGATGACCGGACGGGAACTGGCCCCGAACCCTCGACGACTCGTCCAACTCTTCGGAACGGCCGACGACCTGCTTCCACTCTGGATCGCCGAACCGTACCTTCCCCTCTCCCCAGACATTGTCGCCGCCATGGAAGACCGGGCACGTGCCGGCTGGTACGGATATGAGACCAGACCTGACAGCGTCATCGGTGCCTTCTGGGACTGGATGAGTGCCCGCCACGGCTGGGACGGCGCCGGCCTCGCCACATCGGTCAGCCCGAGCGTCGGCACCTCCATCGGTGTGCTCATCGATATACTCACCGAACCGGGAAGTGGCGTGATCCTGCAGCCACCGGTGTTCACCGACTTCAAGCCGCTCATCGTGTCCGCCGGCCGCCAGGTGGTTCGCAACCCACTCGCGCTCCACGCCGGCCGCTATCGGATGGACCTCGACGACCTCACGGCGAAAGCCGCCAACCCGAATGCGAAGCTGCTCATCCTCTGCAACCCGCACAACCCGGTCGGACGGCTCTGGACGGAATCCGAACTCCGATCCGTCGCCGAGATCTGTGCCACCAATGATGTTGCCGTCATCGCCGACGAGATCCACGCCGACCTGGTACTCGGGGAGAGCCGGTTCACCCCCTTCGCTGTGTCCGCCGCCGGAACCGGCGTGTCCTGGGCGGCCACGCACGGCCCTGTCAAGACCTTCGGGCTCGCCGGTATCTGCGACACGCTGCTCATCACCGACGATCGGGACCTGTCGGACCGATTCCGACGACACAGCTCCCGGTTCCACCTCACCCGGAACAACGTGTTCGCCACGGTCGCCTTCGAGACCGCCTACCGCACCGCGGGACCTTGGGTCGACGAACTCCTCGAACTCGCCGGTGAGAACTTCGAGCTACTCGCTCGAGAGTTACCCGACGACATCCGGCTCATCCAACCAGAGGCGACGTATCTCGCCTGGCTCGATTTCCGGGCACTCGGTCTCGACGTGCCGGAGCTCGCCCGGTGGATCACCGGTGCCGGACTCGCTCTGAGCCCGGGCCACTGGTTTGGAAGGGAGGGTGCCGGGTTCGCCAGGATGACGATTGCGGCGCCGACCGACATTCGAAGAGGCGGCGCGGCGCCTTACCGAGGCGGTTCGATAGACCCGATCAGTGTACGGTGAAGTGCGTGACCGTCGTCTCCCGGTCGACGAGGTAGCGGTCGTCCTCCGGGTAGAACACAGCCTGGTCGATGTCAGTCCCGGCGAACGCCCCGATGGCGTCGTACGAGTCCCAGAAGCTGACGGTCAGGAACTCCACTCGGTCGCCGTCAGGCCGGCTCACCAGATAGGCGCCCTTGTTGCCCGGGGTCGCCTTGTACTCGGCGATGCCGGTCCCCAAGATGTACTCGGCGTATGCCTCCCGATCCGCGGGTCGGGTCCAGCCACGCCACATACGCATGATCATCTCGGATCCTCTCTCGTCAGTCGCGGAGGGAGTGGGATTCGAACCCACGGAACCCGTAACCGGGTTCAGCAGTTTTCAAGACTGCCGCCTTCGTCCGCTCGGCCATCCCTCCAACGCGACGACGGTGCCACCGCCGCACGGACTACAAAGTACTAGGTGCGAACTACGAAGCGGCGCGACCGCCCGGCGTCTCTGCGGAGGGAGAGGGATTTGAACCCTCGAGGGAGCGTGAACCCCCTACACGCTTTCCAGGCGTGCGCACTAGGCCAGACTATGCGATCCCTCCTGAGTTCCCATAGTGTAGGGGTGATGAGCAACACCGGATTCGACGCGGCGATGCGCGCCGCCCTCTCGGAAGCGTCGAAAGCCACGGGTCATGACGACGTCCCCGTCGGAGCGATCATCATCGACACGGCGTGGGAAATCATCGCCGCCGACCACAACCGGACGGTCCAGCGATCCGACCCGACCGCCCACGCCGAGATGCTGGTCATCTCGACGGTGGCGCAAGAACGGGGCGACTGGCGTCTGAACGGGCTCACCCTCGTCGTAACGCTGGAACCGTGCCCGATGTGCGCAGGCGCCGCAGTGTGGGCCAGGCTCGACAGGATCGTCTACGGCGCTCCCGACCCGAAGGCAGGGGCGGCCTGGAGCCTCTACAACATCCCTCAGGATGCCCGCCTCAACCATCGGTGTGAACTCACGGCGGGAGTCATGGCCGACGAGAGTGCTGCACTGCTGTCGGAGTTCTTCCGTTCACGCCGCTGACCAGGGCTCGCTTCGCTCGCTTCTTGCGTACTTCGTACTTGGCATCGCAGGCATGAGGTGATGCAAGACAGCGGGGCGAGTGACGCTACTTCTGGCTGACAGCTCTTCGTCGGCAGATCGACGCTGGTGGCTGTCAGCTATCTGCCGGCGTAAGCCACACCGGGTACTCGCGAACGTTGATCTGAAAACCGTCTCTCGCCGAGTCCTCCCACACGATCACACTCCCCCACTGCGGTGCATCGACGTCATAAGGGATCGCCGTGCCGAACGTTCCCCAGCCCACTCCGTTGGTGGCCATCAGGTACGGCGGCTCCGCAATGATCAGTCCCTCTTCATCCGTGATTGCCGCTTGAAACGTTGCTTCGAACACGGCTGCCATCCCTTCGAGATGGGCAGGATTCCCCAAGACGCCCCCGTAGGTCGGCTGGTCGAGGAAGATCAGCGGGAGGAAATCCAGAAAGTCGGCTCGACTCCGGGTTCCTTCCAGGTCGAGACCTTCGCTGGAGAACGTGCTGACCGGTTCACCGTCGACTTTGAACATCACCGAGTCGACTTGCTCGTACCTGGTCGCAGTGAACACCACCTGCGCGAGCCTCCCCTCCACCGAAAAGGAACCGCCGCCCGACTCGAATTCTCCCGACAGGTCGACCGTGGCCACTCCGTCGGCAACCGAGACCCCGAGGAGTTCGGTTCCGACCGGAATCGTGGAGCTCATCGCGGGCACCGCCTGGCGTTCCTCCGGCATCGGTCCCTCGAGAAGGACTCCCAACGCCGAAGCGAGGCCGTCGTCCGGAGCAGTCCGATCGACCGGCACGAGTGATGGACCGGGGCGGCTGACCTCACCGACGTCGTCCAGCAGGAAGTAGACGGTCACGTGGCTCTCGTCGGGAACACTCGTCGAAGTCGTCTGGAGCGATGTCGTCGAAGTCGTCTCGGGTGTTGTCGAGGGGGGAACCGAGGCCGGGACCGCCGAAGTCGTGGTCGGTTGGACGCTCGGCCCCACAGCGCAGCTCGCTCCCACCAGGGCGAGCGCCACAATGATCACTCGGCGCATGACGCACCTCTCCTTCCTTGGTGACCCAATCTCAACATCGGCTCACTCCACGATGGGTTCCCTGTCCACCGGACACGTCATACATCTCGGTCCACCCCTCCCCCGGGGTAGTTCATAGGACGGAATGCGGTGCACGGTCACCCCGGCATCCTCGAGAATCCGGTTGGTCACCACATTACGCTCATACGCGACGACCTCGCCCGGAGCAATCGCAAAGGTGTTGTTGGCGTCGTTCCACTGCTCCCGATCTGCCTCTGCCTCCCTCAGCGCCGGTTCGATCACCCGCATCCGAGCAATGCCGGCGGCCCATGCGAGCCCTTCGGCCAGACCGGCAACTTCCCGAGTCTTCGGGTGGCCATCGGGTCCCGGGGTCACTCTGAAACACCGAACACGGGCCTGAATCCTCGGATACATCACGGCGGCATCACCATCGACCATGGTCACGACCGTATCGAGATGCATCGTTGCCCTTCCCTGCGGCAACTCCACTGCCAGGACCCGGTCTACGGCGTCCTCTTCGAACAATCTGGCGATCATGGCCCCTGCCCCCGATGGGGACGTTCGTTCCGATATGCCGACCGCCAAACCTCGCTCTCCCACAACAAGGACATCGCCACCTTCGACCGATGCGGGGAAGTGGTCTCCCGGCCGATCTCCGAACCAGATCGGCGCCCCGGCGAACCGTGAATGATGCTGATACACGAGTTTCAGCAATGCAGTCTCTCGCCGCCTGACGATGCGATTCATCGGGCTCAAGATCACCCCGTCTCCGATCCACACGGAAGAATCCCGCATGAACACGGCGTTGGGGATCGGGGCAAGTACGAAGTCGTCGGGTCCATGCAACGCTGCCACCAGACCGTCGGTCTCCCCAACGTCTCCGAAGGTCACACCCCCGATGAGATGGCTCACCAGAGCACCGGTGTCCAGGTCGGCCAGGAATCCCCTCACCCTGCCTGCCAGCCGGCGCCCGCAGAGGTCATCGCCGACTTGATCGGAGATGAACGCTTCGGCGACGTTGCCGTCGCTCAGGACCGTTTCGAGAAGGCTTGTCAGATAGAGGACATCGATCCCTGCGTTGGCCAAGGTCGCAGCAAAGGCGTCGTGTTCATCCTGGGCCTTCTCCACCCAGATCAGCTCGTCGAAGAGCAGCTCGTCCTTGTTCGAAGGAGTCAGCCGCTCCAGTTCGAGGCCTGGTCGATGGACGATGACCGTGCGGAGCCGTCCTGTTTCAGAGCGAATCATGCACTCATTCTCACAGAGGACGGAACCATGTGCCGCAACGGTACAATCTCCGGCTGCCGGAGGGATCGCATAGTCTGGCCTAGTGCGCGGCACTCGAAATGCCGTAGGGTGTTACCACGCCCTCGAGGGTTCGAATCCCTCTCCCTCCGCTGAAGGACGGCCGCTCGCAGGCTTCGTTCTCCTTCCTCCTCGGGGGGAAGCGGGCTCGCCGAGGAACGAGCCGAGGTCGATGACGTGTACCCGCGCGATTCGAAGCCCTCTCCTTTCGCCGAACTGGCATCCTTCAGACTCGATTACCATCACCGGTGATCGTGCTAGGCGGGGCGCTAGGGGTGCCCTGAACCCGAAACCCTCTCTATGCGGGGCCGAATACCCTGCCCGAGGCCATCTGTCTTTCGGGCAGCACCGGGCACGTAGCGTTGAACGTTGGGTCCTGCGCGGCAGGGCACCGTGAACCGGGTCAGGTCCGGAAGGAAGCAGCCCTAAGCGGGCCGCCCTGGGTGCCGCAGGGTTGCCTGACTGGAGCCAACGACTCGGAACGCGCCGGGGGACCGGCGGTCGACGGCAGGGGCACGATCACTTCTCGGCCCACGGCTGTCAGCCAACGGACAGCCACATGTTGGCGCTCGGTAGTCTGGACGGATGGAATTGGAC
>JAACED010000092.1 GCA_011682695.1 Gammaproteobacteria bacterium | reverse complement strand
CGGCGAAGTCGACTCGGTCCCGCCATCGGAGATCGACTACATGGACGTCTCTCCGAAGCAGATCGTCTCGATCGCAACGGCACTGATTCCGTTCCTCGAACACGACGATGCGAACCGGGCGTTGATGGGGTCGAACATGCAGCGGCAGGCTGTGCCGCTCGTGCACCCCGAGGCGCCGCTCGTCGGAACCGGCATCGAAGGTCGACTGGCCCAGGACTCCGGTGACATGGTCATCTCGAAGGTCGCCGGCACGGTCGTCGACGTGACGGGTGACTCCATCGTCATCAAAGAGACGGGCAAGAACGTGAAGCACACCTACAGGGTGCAGAAGTTCGAACGCTCCAACCAGGGAACGTCGATGAACCAGAAACCGATCGTCTCGATCGGAGACAAGGTCAAAGTCGGGTCTGTCCTTGCCGACGGTCACTCGACCGATCATGGCGAGTTGGCACTCGGGCGAAACCTGCTCGTCGCGTTCATGCCGTGGAGAGGCCACAACTACGAGGACGCGATTGTGATCTCCGAGCGGCTCGTCAAAGACGATGTGCTTACTTCGATTCACATCGAGGAGCATGAGATCAGGGCCAGGGATACGAAACTGGGCGCCGAAGAGATCACTCGGGACATCCCGAACGTGGCGGAGGAGTCCCTCAGGAATCTCGATGATGACGGGATCATCCGTGTCGGCGCCGAAGTCGGACCCGGCGACTACTTGGTCGGCAAGGTCACTCCGAAAGGCGAGACCGAACTGACGCCGGAAGAGCGGCTCCTCAGGGCCATCTTCGGTGAGAAAGCTCGCGAGGTTCGCGACACGTCGCTGCGCGTACCACACGGCGAGACCGGCAAGATCATCGGTGTTCGCATTCTGCGGCGCGCGGAAGGCTTCGACCTCAAACCCGGCGTCAATGAGATGGTGCGGGTCTACGTTGCTCAGCAGCGCAAGATCTCGGCCGGTGACAAGCTGGCAGGTCGCCACGGAAACAAGGGTGTGATCTCCAAGGTGCTGCCCGTCGAGGACATGCCGTTCCTCGCGGACGGCACCCCGGTAGACATCATCCTGTCGCCGCTTGGTGTGCCATCCCGAATGAACCTCGGTCAGGTGTTGGAGACCCACCTCGGGTGGGCAGCCGCACAGGGATGGGAACCGTTCGATGGGGATAGCCCTGCGAGCAAAGGCGCCGAACCGTGGACCCGGGTCGCAACACCCGTATTCGACGGAGCCAAGGAAGATGAGATAGCCGACGTCATCGCACATGCGCTGCCCAATCGTGACGGGCAACGGCTCGTCAACGACTCGGGCAAGGCCGTGCTCTATGACGGTCGTGACGGTGAGGCGTTCGATACACCGATCACGGTCGGTTACATCTACGTCCTGAAACTGGTCCACCTCGTCGACGACAAGATCCATGCCCGTTCGACCGGCCCGTACTCGATGATCACCCAGCAGCCTCTCGGAGGCAAGGCCCAGTTCGGTGGGCAACGGTTCGGAGAGATGGAGGTGTGGGCTTTGGAAGCCTACGGTGCCGCCTACGCACTCCAGGAGTTGCTCACGATCAAGTCGGACGACGTCGCAGGCCGGGTGAAGGTTTACGAGGCGATCGTCAAGGGTGAGAACATCCCAGAGCCGGGCATACCGGAATCGTTCAAGGTTCTGATCAAGGAGATGCAGAGCCTCTGCCTCAACGTCGAGATGCTCTCGGCGGGTGAGGAAGTGGAACTCCGCGACCTCGAAGAAGACGTGTACCGGACGACAGAATCCCTCGGGATTGACCTGTCCCGCCCTGAACGCCGCGAGACCACCACCGTCTGACCAAACACCGGGAAGGAGTGCTGTGCGCCAGCCCTTCGATGAACTGAAGATCAGCCTTGCGACGACCGACCAGATTCGGTCCTGGTCGTATGGCGAGGTGAAGAAACCTGAAACGATCAACTACCGGACGCTGAAGCCCGAGAAAGACGGTCTGTTCGACGAACGGATCTTCGGGCCGACGAAGGACTGGGAGTGCTACTGCGGCAAGTACAAGCGGATCCGCTACAAGGGGATCGTGTGCGAGCGATGCGGTGTAGAAGTCACTCGCTCCAAGGTCAGGCGTGAGCGGATGGGTCACATCGAGCTCGCAGCCCCGGTAACGCACATCTGGTTCTTCAAGGGTGTGCCGAGCCGCCTCGGATACCTGCTCGACATGTCCCCGAAGGAACTCGAGAAGGTCATCTACTTCGCCGCGTATCTCGTGACCTATGTCGACGACGAACGACGCCAGAAGGATCTTCCCGAGTTGGAAGAAACGATGCGCGCCGAACTCGAGGTGATCAGCGAAGAACTCGAAGAGTGGCAGGCGGCGCGCCTGGAGCGTCTGGAACAAGAGCTCTCCCAGATGGAAGAGGGTGGAGCGAAAGCCCAGGAGATCAGTGCACGCCGCCGCGAGGGCGAGAAGGAGATCAAGGAACGCGCCGAGCGTGCGGCCCGCGAATCCGAACTCGTCGAAGAGGCTTTTGACACCTTCCGTTCGATGGGGCCCAAGACTCTCGTCGAGTCGGAACCGCTCTGGCGACAGCTCGTCGAGCGGTACGAGGCGTACTACGTCGGCGGGATGGGAGCCGAGGCGATCAAAGACCTGCTGAGCCGGGTCGATCTCGATGCGGAGATGGAGAAGCTCGTCAGTGATCTCGACGCCCGCTCCGCACAGCGCAGGCATCGGGCGACGCAGCGGATGAAGGTCGTCAAGCCTTTCTTCGAGGGCAAGAACGATCCGACGGCGATGATTCTGGAAGCCGTTCCGGTGATCCCGCCTGAGCTGCGGCCAATGGTGCAGCTCGATGGTGGTCGGTTCGCAACCAGCGATCTGAACGATCTCTATCGCCGTGTCATCAACCGCAACAACCGTCTCAAGCGACTTCTGGACCTGGGTGCGCCGGAGATCATCATCAACAATGAGAAGCGGATGCTGCAGGAAGCCGTTGATGCCCTCTTCGACAATGGCCGTCGCGGCCGCGCGGTGACCGGGCCGGGCAACCGTGCACTCAAGTCGCTGTCGGATATGCTCAAGGGCAAGCAGGGCCGGTTCCGCCAGAACCTGCTTGGCAAGCGTGTCGACTATTCGGCCCGCTCGGTGATCGTTGTCGGGCCTTCGCTGAAACTGCATCAGTGCGGGCTGCCGAAGGTCATGGCGCTCGAGTTGTTCAAGCCCTTCGTGATGAAAAAACTCGTCGATCAGGATCTTGCACAGAACATCAAGTCGGCCAAGCGGATGGTCGAGCGTCATCGCCCGCAGGTGTGGGACGTGCTCGCCGACGTGATCCAGGAACATCCCGTGTTCCTGAACCGCGCACCGACGTTGCACCGTCTCGGCATCCAGGCGTTCGAACCCGTTCTCGTCGAGGGGAAGGCCATTCAGATCCACCCGCTGGTCTGTGAGGCGTTCAACGCCGACTTCGATGGTGACCAGATGGCCGTTCACCTGCCGTTGTCCGCCGAGGCGCAGGCCGAGGCGCGCGTGCTCATGCTCTCCGCGAACAACGTGCTCTCGCCGGCGAGCGGGCGACCGATCGTCACCCCGAGTCAGGACATGGTCATCGGTGTGTACTACCTCTCCGAGATCGTTGAAGACGCAAGAGGAGCAGGATCGATCTTCAGTAACGTCGACGAGGCAGTGATGGCCTATGAGTCGGGCAACGTATCCCTCCACGCTCCCGTGAAGATCCGGATCGGTGAGATCGCCGGTTCCCCGGAGTTGCACGACCTGCTCAAGGGGTCGTTGAGCTCGCTGCTCACCGAAGATCCCGTCGACGGGTCTCGACCGGTCGACACGACCGTCGGCCGCGCGATTCTGAACGGGGCATTCCCGCTCAACTTCCCGTATGTGGACGCCGTCGTATTGAAGTCCGACCTTCGGCGCCTGATCGAGGAGATCATCGCCAACTACAAGAAGAACGAGGTCCAGAAGTTCCTCGACGGGATCAAGGACCTTGGCTTCCATTACTCGACTCGAGCGGGCCTGACGATCGGTCTCGGCGACGTAAAGACGCCTCCGGAGAAGGCAAAGATCATCGCCAAGTATGAGAAGGTTGCCGAGAAGGTTCAGCAACAATTCCTCAAAGGAGTGATCACCGACGACGAGCGGCGTCAGGAACTGATCGAGATCTGGATGAGAGCCACCGATGAAGTCAAGGACGCCATGGAGGTGACCCTCAAGGCGGAGAAGTTCAATCCGATCGATATGATGATCCGCTCCGGTGCTCGCGGCAACGTCATGCAGGCCCGGCAGATTGCAGGGATGCGTGGTCTGGTGGCCAATCCGAAGGGCGACATCATCCCCCGGCCGATCATCTCGAACTTCCGAGAGGGCCTGTCCGTGCTCGAGTACTTCATCTCGACTCACGGGGCTCGCAAAGGCCTTGCGGACACGGCATTGCGGACTGCCGACTCCGGTTACCTGACCCGGCGTCTCGTCGATGTGAGTCAGGAAGTCATCGTCAGTGAGCAGGACTGCCAGTCGGACCGCGGGATCGTCCTTCTCATCCGTGACGAGTACGACCGCCCGATTCGCAACGCTCACACCTGCCTGTTCAGTAGGACACTCGCCGAAGACGTCAAGGTCGGACGGAAGCTGGTCGAGACCGACCACGGCATCAAACTGCGTGCCGGGACCATCCTCGGACGGCCGGAGATCCTTGCCCTCGCGAATGCTGAGGAAGTCAAGAAGGTCAAGGTTCGCTCTGTTCTGACCTGTGATTCTGAGTACGGCGTGTGTGGCACCTGCTACGGAATGAGCCTTGCCACAGGCCGACCGGTCGAGCTCGGTGAGGCAGTAGGGATCATGGGTGCCCAGTCGATCGGTGAGCCGGGAACACAGCTGACGATGCGGACCTTCCACACTGGCGGTGTTGCCGGTGCGGACATCACCCACGGTCTTCCCCGGGTCGTGGAGCTGTTTGAAGCTCGCACCCCGAAGGGTAAGGCGGTGCTCGCCGAAGTGGGTGGCGTCATCCATGTCGAGGAAGATGAGGAGGGTCGTCGAGTAATCATCGACGGTCCCGAAGGTGAGGCCACGTACACGATCTCACGTCGAGCCCGACTTCTCGTTCAGGAAGGCTCTGAAATCGAGCCGGGGACTTCGCTCACGCAAGGGTCGCTCGATCCGAAGGAGGTCCTCGAGATCTCCGGTGTGCGGACCGCCCAGAAGTACCTCGTCGATCAGGTCCAGGACGTGTACCGGTCCCAGGGTGTGGACATCCACGACAAGCACATCGAGTTGATCGTGCGCCAGATGCTGCGTCGGATCCGTGTCGTGAGTGTGAACGATTCGTCGTTCCTTCCGGCGGAACTTGTGGACGAGCGCCGTTTCCGTGACGCCAACCGGGCGCTCGTCGGCGAAGGCAAGACGCCTGCGGAAGGCCGTGCGGAACTGATGGGGATCACCAAGGCCTCCTTGGCGACGGACTCGTGGTTGTCGGCGGCTTCATTCCAGGAGACCACCCGAGTGCTGACCGAGGCATCGATCTCCGCCAAGTCCGACCACATGCGCGGTCTGAAGGAGAACGTGATCATCGGCAAGCTGATCCCTGCGGGGACGGGATCGGAGCTCTACCAGTCGATCGAGCCGGTCCTTCCCGACGCGGCACCGATGTCGGCGTTGGGGCTGTTCGGAGAGCCGACCCCTTCGACGGCCGAAGAGGACATGCTGCCGGCAGATCCGGCGGAGTGGTTGGCATCGCTCGGCGGATCCGAACCCGTTCAACCCGAAGA